>JAFGWC010000145.1 GCA_016937695.1 Bacteroidales bacterium | reverse complement strand
TGATATTCAGGAAAATCAATTTTTATATCGGGAAGAGCATTGGCTAGAGAGTTTAAATATATGCTTTTGCTCGATTTTAAATCAAGTATAGCTTCATCAGTGTAAACAGTAAATAAAACCTGACCTTTTGTAAAAACTGCGCCTTTTTTAAGCTGAATATTGCCTTGTAATATTTTACCTGAAGCTTCTGCTATTAAATCAAATTCAGCTACAGAATATAATCGGCCTTGAGCAGTTGATTTTGAGTTAATTACGTTGTATTTTACTGGTTTTGCTTTAACAAATCGTTTTGTTTCAACCGGAATTTTCATTTCCGGTTTTTCTTTTATCATTATTTAATATTTCATTAATCCGTATGATAAACCTATTATAAAAATTAAAGCCGCAATTATTATTATTTTTTTGTTGATTTTTTCCATAATCTAATAATTAAAAGATAATAAGAGATTTATGCTATAAAATTAAGGAAATAATAATTATAATGTAAACTTTGCAGAAATATTTTTTGTGAAAAAATGTTTGTAAACAATTGAAATACAGAAACATATCTGTTTAGCAATTAATTAGTGTCATGTGTTTGTTAACTATTGTTCTAAGTTTAGTCGGATTTATTGGTTTTGTTATATAATCGTCGAATCGGCTCAGTTTAATTTTCTCAATTTCTTTATCGCTATGATATGCGGTTTGTGCAATTATTGGAATTTCGCATCGGAATTCTTTTATTAGTTTTGTGGCTTCAAAACCATCCAATATCGGCATTTTGATGTCCATTAAAATTATATCAATTTTGGTTTTGTTTCTACAAAAGTCAATAGCTTCTTTTCCGTTTTTTGCATATAAGGTTTTAGCATCGTTAAGTTTCAGTATTTCAGCTAAATATAAAAAATTAATTTCTTCATCATCAACAATTAAAATTATTTTATTGCTCCAGTTATCTAAACTGTCAGTTTTTCTTTCAGTTTCTGATGTTTTTATTTTAGAGTTTTTTGTTGATATAAAAATTGAAACTTCTGTTCCTGCATTTAATTCCGATTTTAGAATTATTTTTCCTTCAATTAGTTCGATATAAGATTTTACAAGTGCTAAGCCAATTCCGCTTCCGCCGTAATTTCGTGTTGTTCCCAGTTCAACTTGGCTAAAAGCGTCGAATATTTTAGTTTGCATTTCTTCGGCAATTCCAATTCCTGAATCGATAATAGTAATTTTAATTTCATCGTTTATTTTTTCGCATTTTATTTTTACAAATCCATATGATGTAAACTTTATTGCATTGTCTGCCAGATGTTTGAGTATGCTGTAAAATTTATTTCTATCGGTATAAATCTGTAAATTATGTTTGCTGCAATTATTTTCAATAATAAATTTAATGTCTTTATTTTTTATTTTAGATTTTATAAAATTACTTAGTTCGTTAATAATTTGATTTAAATCTACATAATCGTTAGAAATTTGGATGAATTTATTTTGAATTTTAGAAATTTCAACAGTATCGTTAACAATATTTATAAGTTTTCCGCAACTTTCTTTAATAATTTCAACATAAGTTTCTTTTTGATTCTTTGTTTTATCATTTTTGATAAGAAGTTCCGAAAATCCAATAATTCCGTTCATCGGAGTTCTAAATTCGTGTGAAATATTATTTAAAAATGCAGTTTTAAGTTGATTGCTTTCTTCTGCTTTTTCCTTTGCTTGTTCTAAATCTAAATTGTTTTGTTTAAGCTGATTTTCTGCTTTAAGTCTTTCTTCTTTAAATTCAAGAATTTTGTTACGCATTTGATTTATAGCACTTTCCAGTTGTCCAATTTCATCTTTTTTTGAAGTAAAAAATTTATTTCTGTTATATGCAAGAGTTTTTTTCGGATTGTTTAAATTAAATTCGTTAAAAAACGATGAAGTTTTTATAATGTGCTTGATAATAAATGAATACAAAATAAAATAGATAAAAGAGGATAGCAAAAGCGTAATAATTCCGTTATTTAAAATATATCGCCAAATGAAATTTATTAAGTAATTTTTTAAAGCGAGAATGTTTGAGTTTAGCTCAATATTAATAAATTCGGCATTGTTTTTTGTAAATTTATTATAGTTTACTGAAAAAGTTAATTTTAAATTTCCTTTTTTTCCTTTTTCGATTAATATTTGATGTTTATTTATATTTTTTTTAGAATGCTCGCTTATTTTAATGTACGAAATTTCTTTATTGTTTAAAATTCCGTCAGTTATTAAGTCTAATTTATTGATATCCAAATCAAAAGCATTTTTTGCAATAGGATTTGCATAAATAGCTTTTATAAATTCCAAACGGTTTGTTTTTTGGATTTTTAAGTTCTGATAACCGTTAATTGCCTGAATAAACCCAACAACTGCTGAAAAAACTATTGCTGCGATTATTATAAAAAGAATAATTCTTAAGGAAATATTCTTTTTGATAGAAAATTTTTTCTTTTCCATAATATCTATTTCCAGTCTTTTAATCCGTATTTATCAAGAATGGTTTTTAATTTTCCCAATTTTCTAAATTTAATTATTCCTTTATCAAGAATATTAGCATATTCAGCAGATTTTTTATTTGAAGGCGAAAAAGCGATATAAACTTTTTCTTTTTCTACATTTCCTGCAGGTATTATGTCAATATTTATAGAATATTTTTTTATTGTGTAATTCATTACATTTTTATCTTCAATTGTTGCATCAATTCTGCTTAATTCTAATTTTTTAATATTTCGCCGAAGTGCATCATCGCCCGTAACTATCTGAATTCTAATGTTATTGTTTTTATTTGGATTAACATAATCATTAAAAAAATTTCCGTAAGAATAATTTTCAATTACTCCAAGAGTTATGTTTTCAACAGATTTTATTCCGTTGTATTTCCAATTTTTGCTTTTTAAAATATAAAATGTATGAATTGAAATACCCATTTCATTTTTTGTAAATACAAAATCAGGGGTTTCATTTTTGCCTGTGCCAATTATTCCTTCAAAATCGCCTTTTCGTGTTCCATAAATAGCTCTACTCCACGAAACTTGTTGATATAGAACACTATATCCTTGTTCTGCGAAAATTAATTTGGCCAGTTCAACCATATAGCCTGGATTTTTTTCATTAGGATTGCAATTGTAAGGACACCATTCGTCTGCTACTAAAATAATTGTGCCTTTATCTTTTATATAGCTTGTGTTTAAAGTCAAAATCAGTAATAGAAAAATGCTTAAGAATAGGAAGTTTATTTTATTGGTAATATTTTGATTTGTTAAATTCATCATTATCAATAAATTAATTAATTCTATTAAAATATAACTTTACGTTATAAATATTAAAATTTTAGCATTTCTATTCAAAAGTAAAAAAAAATAATGTTAATTCATATTGTAATAGTTAATTTAAATTGTTAAAAAATAAATGTTTAAGAGTTTTTATTATTTTAATTTTATATAAAAAAAAGCAGCAATCAAATTTCTTTAATTACTGCTTTTTTGCATTGTTTAATAATATCTTTATCTTTCTCGCCAGTCAATAACTTCTTCCGGTTTGTTTTCTAAAACATTGTCAATTTTTTGCATTACGCTGTCATTCAATTTATTAACAACATCAAAAGCTTTCAAGTTTTCAATTACCTGTTCTGGTTTTGAAGCGCCTGTAATAACAGTACTTACATTAGGATTTTTTAAACACCAAGCCAATGCCATTTG
>JAFGWC010000030.1 GCA_016937695.1 Bacteroidales bacterium | reverse complement strand
GCATTAATACTGTTTTCAGGAATTCCACAAAGTCCAAATCCTCCTAACATTATTGTTGCACCATCAATTATGTCTTTTATTGCTTCTTCAGCATTATTTAAAATTTTATTCATGTTTTTTAATTATATATTGTTGATTCTTAATTACTTGACATCATAAACAAAAGAAAATTTGCTAACATTTTAATATATATAAAGATGCATATAAAGATAATTTTTATTTCCATAAAATGAAAAATTAATTATTGCTTTATAAATAAATAGCTCGAATTCTTTATTAAGAAATTCGAGCTATTTATAATTTGTATTGGTATTTTTTTTAATTGATTAGAATCCAAACATTAATGTTATTGTCTAACATGTGTATTCTTTCAAAGTCTTTTATTGCATCATCTATGTTTTCAAAAGCGCCAATTGAAACTCTGTAATAATCTTGACTAATAGGCAAAATTTCAACGTTGAATCCTTTTTTTATTAATTTACTTTTTAATCGGTTAGCAAACTTTTTATTTTTAAAACTTCCTGCAATTATATGTACTTTTTTTATTGATTCAATACTATTTTTATCTATTGTTAAAGGATTGTTAGTTGCTGCATTAATAACAGTATAATTTTCAAGTACTAATTTTGTATTTTCTATAATGCTATCTGTCTCATTATTAGTATTTTCATTAGCAGTATTATTGTTGTTTAAATCTTCCTCAGTTTCGCTGTCATTTGTAAAAATGCTACTTACATATTCCTTTGTAACTTTAAATTTACTTGTAACAAGATCAAAATTTAACGCAGCAAACACAATTAATGCTATTATTGGAATTGCAATAAGAGCTGTAATAATTATTTTTTTCTTTTTAACGGGATCTGTTTTTACCTTTACTTTAGGTTCAGCTGTTTTTTTTACAACAGGGATTTTAACTTCTTTTTTCGAAGTGCTTTTTTCTTTTTCAGGTTTATTAGTTTGTTTATCAAGATTTTTTATATTCTTTGGGATTTGTTCTTCTACATTAAGTGTTGGTAATCCAAAAGCTTCAGGAAAATCTGACAAACTACCAGTTAATTCAAAATTTTTATTAGAGCTTTTGTCTAGTGAAATAATTCCAATATCAGAAATAATAATTTTACTTCCTCCTTTTAAATCATTTTCCCAAGTTTGAACTGCTTTATTAATTTTTGTTTCAGCTTCATCTTTGCTGATATTTTCTTTTTCAGCAATATAGTTAGATAAAACACCGCTTGCTTTTGTAAGTTCTGGCCTAAATTTAACTTTTACTCTTGGTGGATGAATTATACCTGTATCTTGGTCTATTTGAGCAGATTCGGTAAATTTTTCAAAGCCACCAAAATTAGAAATTATAATGGTGTCGTTAAAAAAAAGTAATTCTTTTATGTATTTGTCAAGTTCCACTTTATTGTTTTTTATTTAACTAACAATGTGCTAGTGTTTAAGCTACTTCAAAATCAATGCCAATTAAAAGTAGTAAAAACAAAATGACATGTATTATTTACAAATATATAAAAAATAACTAAAATTCAATGCCAATTATTAAAATATCATCAGCTTGTTCATTTTTTTTACCTTTCCATTCCTTAAAAACATCTTGTAAAATGCTTTCATGTTTTTGAATATCTGTATCTTTTAATAAAAACAAGAGTTTTTGAAATCTTCTTCCAAGAAATTTTTTCTCATTATCGCCACCAAATTGGTCAATAAACCCATCTGAAAATAAAAAAATTCTGTCGCCTTTTTTGTAGTTTATAAAATGATCTTTGTAATTTGGTTTTTCCTTATAAAAATATTCATCTCCAATTCCTATTCTATCACCTTTTATTACTTCAATTTCGTCTAATTCTCTGTTAAAATAATAAATTGGTCTTTTAGCGCCAGAAAAATTTATTTGATTTTTTTTCAAATCAATTTTACATAATGCCAAATCCATTCCATCTTTTGAAGAATCTTCTTTTTTATGCAAAGTTAATACATCAATAACACCTTTGTCTAATTGAAATAAAATTTCGCTGGCTTTAAGATTTTGTTTGTTATTTAGAATTTCTTTAATCAAACTATGTCCAATAATACTCATAAAAGCACCAGGAACACCATGTCCTGTACAATCTGCAGCTGCAATAAATGCTTTATCATTTTGTTTCGAAAACCAATAAAAATCGCCACTTACAATATCTTTTGGTAAATAAAAGATAAATGATTTCTCAAAAATATCTTTAATTGAATCTTTTGGGCCTAGAACAGCAGATTGAATTGTTTTCGCATAATTTATGCTGTCTGTAATATCTCTGTTTTGATTTTGTAAAAGTTCATTTATTTCAAATAATGAATCTCTTTGAGTTTCAAGCTCTTCAGTTTGTTTAACTATTTGAATATTTTTTTCTTCTACTATTTCTTTTTCTTTTAATAATTGTACTGTTCTTAGTCTTACTTGTTCTTCTAGTATTTCTTTGGTTTTTATTAATTTTCTGGTTCTGTATTTCATGCTTAGCATTATTAAAGTTGCTAGTAATAAAAGAGCTAATGTGATGAACCACAGTGTTTTGTGTATTGGGGTTTGTATAATAAAGTCAAAAGAATCGATATCAGCAGAACCTTTTTCGTTATAAGCTCTAACCAAAAAAGTATAGTTTCCTGAAGATAAATCTGAAAAAGTAATTTCAGTATTTTCTATTGGTGGTGACCAATCTTTATCTTTAGGGCTTAATTTCCATTGATAATATGTTTTTACTTGTGGTTTTAAATTTACACCTAAAAACTTAAAAGTAACATGATTTTGATTTGATGGTAAAATTAAGTTCTCAGGCAAATTAAACCATTTAGTAGTTCCTTTGCAATAATCAGATTTTTTCCAATTTATGGGTTTGAAAAATAATTTGATTGAAGTTATGTGTGTTTTCGGTGGTTTTTGGTTAGGATTTTCTTCAAATTTATTATAAACAATTAATCCATCGAGGCTTCCGATAAATACAGTTCCTTCGGAATTATTATCTATAGCTCTTTCTGTGGTTTCTATTTGTTTAAAACCTTCTGATTTTCCAAGTCTGATATTTCTTTTTATTTTAAAATTTTTATCAATTGTAATTTTATCAATTCCTCTGTTTGAGCCTATTATGATATTTGATTCGTCTAAAAACAATAGAGAATTTATTCTATTTGAGATAAGTCCGTTTTCTACTTTGATATTATTAATAATCTCACTCTCTTGATTTTTTTTACTTTTCAAAATAAAGATTCCATTTGTTTCTGTTCCAATCCAAATTTTGTTATTCTTATCTGCTTTAATTATTGTGATATTGTTTATTTTTTCTTTATTAAATGGTGTAAAATAATTTGCAGTATCAGAATAATAGAGGCCATTTTTTCTGTATGCTATCCATATTTTACCTGAGAAATCTTGATAAACAGAGGATATGGGACTTTCAGGCAAATTGTTTTTTTTATCGTAAATGTTTATTGAATAGCTATTTATATTTTGGAAATCTTCAAAATGAAGTTTTATTAAATTTTTATTTGTTCCTATTAATATGTTTTTATTTATATCTTCATAAATTGTAGTGATATTTATAGTGTCGCTAATATTTATATGTTGCAACTGATTTTTATGATATATCAATAATCCATTATTTGTCCCAATCCATTTTCTATTTTCAGAATCTACGAATATACATTGTATTATTTTTGATTTTAACTTTGATGTATTTAGTATTTTTTTTAATTTAAAATTGTCCTTTTTGTTAAAATCTAGTTGCTCTAGTCCATCTAATGTCGCAATGTAGAGTTTTCCTTCAAAATCTGTACTTAGAGCAAATATTTTATTGTTATTAAGTCCTTCAATTGATGTTAAACGGCTAATCATGTATCCAGCAAATTTATTTAAACCGCCAAATTCAGTACCAATCCAAACATCTCCATAGTCATCTAATTTTAAGCAGCTTATGTGATTGTCGCTTAAACCATTCTGCTCAGTAATATATTTAAATGATGAACCATCGAAAATATTTATACCTAAATCTGAACCAAACCAAATATTGCCATTATTGTCTTGTCCTATGGAAGTAACTTCATTGCTTAATAGACCATCTTGAGTTTTAAAAACAGAAAAGTTATTAAAATTGTATCTAACAACTCCTCTAGGTGTAGAAAACCATATTCTTTTTAAATTATCTTCAAAAATATTTAGAACTTTATTATGAGGTAAACCATTATAAAGTGTATATTTTTTTATGTTTTTTCCTTTTTTTTTATACAATCCTTTATTTGTAGCTACCCAAATACTTCCATCACTGTCTTTAATCATTGCATTTATTTGGGTGTTTTTTATAGTTAAATTTAATAAAACATCTTTCGATAATTTTATTATTCCTTGTATTAAATCTTTTTTATACAAAACGAAAATCCCTTTATTATTGCTTGCTATTAAAATATTTCCATTTTCATCTTCACATATTGAAACTATATTTATATTCTCAAACTTAAAATCGTTGGAGTATTTTTTTGCAGAAACGCCATCAAACATAAATAGTCCATGGTTTTTTGTTCCAATCCAAATATTAGTGTTTTTATCTTCAAAAATAGACTGTACATTTGCAAAACTTAATTCTTCTGGCAAAGAAAATATCTTCCATGTTTTACCGTCAAATTTTGTTAAGCCATTATTGGTTCCTACCCATAAAAATCCTCGGCTATCTTCAAAAATTGAATTTATTGTTGAGCCTGGCAATCCATCATCAATTGTATAATTAATAAAATTATATTGTTGAGAATACACTAAATTACTTATAAGCAATATCCAGACGAGCATGATAAACTTATGTAGAAAATTATTTTTTTTATACGTTAATTTGCTCATTATTAGCTAAATACGGTTTTAAAAATCCATTGTTTAACAAATATACTAATTTATTATTATAAATTTTATAAAATGTGCATCTTTGCAAGATAAAATTATTTTTATTAAATTTAATCATGGAAAAAAGAATTTTAATTACTGGAGGAGCAGGTTTTATTGGTTCTCATGTTATAAGAAATTTCATCAAAAAATACCCAAATTATTTAATAGTAAATTTTGATAAATTAACATATGCGGGAAACCTAGAAAATCTTGTTGATATTGAAGCTGCTGATAATTATGATTTTATAAAAGGTGATATAACAGATATAAATTTAGTGAAAAAAGTTTTTGAAAAATATAAGTTTGATTCTGTTATACATTTAGCTGCCGAGTCACACGTTGATAGATCTATTTTAGATCCACTTGAATTTGTTCAAACTAATATTATTGGAACAGCAAATTTATTAAATGCAGCAAAAGAGAGTTGGGCTAATGATTTTGAAGGAAAATTATTTTATCATGTTTCTACCGACGAAGTTTTTGGTTCGTTAAGCAAAACTGGATTTTTTACTGAAAAAACATCTTATGATCCAAGAAGTCCTTATTCTGCATCTAAAGCAGGTTCAGATCATCTTGTAAGAGCTTATTTTCATACATATTCTATGCCTACAATAATTTCAAACTGTTCAAATAATTATGGGCCAAATCAATTTCCCGAAAAACTTATTCCATTGGCTATCAACAATATAGTAAACAAAAAACAAATACCAATTTATGGAAAAGGTGATAATGTTAGGGATTGGCTTTATGTATTAGATCATGCAAATGCAATAGAAATGTTATTTCATAAAGGCGAAGCAGGCGAAACCTACAATATTGGAGGAGATAATGAATGGACAAATCTTGATTTAATAAGGAATTTATGTCAGATTTTAGACGATAAATTAAACAGAGAAAAAGGAGAATCGGAAAAGTTAATTACATTTGTTAAAGATAGGGAAGGCCATGATTTACGCTACGCAATTGATTTTTCTAAAATAAATAAACAGTTTGATTGGAAACCTTCTCTTGATTTTAAAACAGGTTTAGAAAATACTGTTGATTGGTATTTAACTAATAAAAAATGGCTTGAAAATGTAGTTTCAGGAGATTATTTGAATTTTTATAAAAAACAATACGACAAAAGATAAAATTTCACAATTGCTTTGATTTATAGCTGTTTAATTGTTTGTTGTTAAGTTGATTTTTAAAATAATCATATAAATAAATATAATATGAAAAAGATAATTTTATTATTGATTTTTGTTTATTTTCATTCAGATTTTTCAGCTCAAAATTTAAATGAGAAAATTTTTGATGAAAAAGCACAACAAGAAATTTTAATTGGACATTGCGACTTAAATGGCTTAAAATCAGAACCTTTTGACGAATGGTTTAAACCTGAATTTGAAAATTATATATCTGACAAAAAGATTTTAAAAAAAATTAAAAAGGAAAAGTTCAATTCTTTGTATGAGATAAAAATTATTATGGGAACTTGGTGCAGTGATAGTAGGCGAGAAGTTCCAAGATTTTATACTATTTTATCAAAACTGAAGTTTGATTATAAAAAAATAACATTAATAAATGTTGACAGAAAAAAAGAAGCTTCATCAACAAATGTTAATCAATTAGATATAAGTAGAGTACCAACTTTTATCGTTTATAAAAGCAATAAAGAAATTGGAAGAATAGTGGAAGCACCTAAAGAAACTCTTGAAATAGATTTATTAAAAATTATAAAAACTAAGTTTTAAAGTTGCGCATTAATTCTGAGGCAAAAACAAAACTATTTAATTCGTGATTTTCCGTTTTTAGTATTTCGCTCTTGTTTCCTTCCCACCATTTTTGTCCTTCGTGAATAAATGTGATTTTGTCGCCAATTTCCATAACTGAATTCATATCATGCGTATTTATTACAGTTGTCATATTAAATTCTAAGGTCAATTCTCTAATTAAATTATCAATAACAATAGCTGTTATTGGATCAAGACCAGAATTTGGTTCATCACAAAATAAATATTTAGGATTTAAAGAAATTGCTCTGGCAATTGCAACTCTTTTTTGCATTCCACCACTTATTTCTGCAGGATAAAGATTGTTTGCATTTTCCAGATTTACTTTGTTTAAGCAAAAATTAACACGTTCCAGTTTTTCATTATAGCTCATTTCTGTAAACATATCTAAAGGAAACATTACATTTTCTTGAACAGTAGAAGAATCGAAAAGAGCACCACCTTGAAAAACCATTCCCAGCTCTTTTCTTATTTCCTTTTTATCTTTATCTTGCATTTTTGAAAATTCTTTATCATCATAAAAAATTTCTCCTTCATCAATTTTATGAAGACCAATTATTGATTTTAATAAAACTGTTTTTCCAGAACCACTTTGGCCAATAATTAAATTAGTTTTACCTCTTTCAAAAAATGTAGATATATTTTTTAAAACGTGAGTATTACCAAATGATTTCGAGATGTCTCTTATTTCAATCATGTAAGTAATAATTGTGTTAAAATTACATTAAATAATAAAATTAAAATACTGCTATAAACAACGGCCATTGTGCTTGAACGTCCAACTTCTAAAGCGCCGCCAGAAGAATAATATCCATGATATGCCGGAACAGAAGTTATTATAAAAGCAAAAAACACAACTTTTATTAGAGAATATGTAATATAAAATGGAATAAAAACATAGTGTAATCCATAAATATATGCTGAAGGAGCAACGGCGCCTGTTGTTAATGCTGCTATGTAACCACCAAAAATGCCAACAAAAATGCTTATTATAGTTAAAAATGGATTGATAAAAACAGCAGCAATTATTTTAGGCAATACCAGATAACTTGCTGAATTTACACCCATAATTTCAAGAGCATCAATTTGTTCTGTTATTCTCATTGTTCCAATTTCTGATGCTATATTAGATCCTACTTTACCTGCCAGAATTAATCCAACTATTGTTGATGAAAATTCTAAAATCATTGAATCTCTTGCTGTTAAGCCTATTAAGTATGAAGGAATAAGCGGGTTTTCTAAATTATATGCAGTTTGCAGAGTAATTACTGCGCCCATAAAAACAGAAATTATTATTACTATACCTAAAGAATTAATCCCTAAATTTTCAATTTCTCTTAGTATTAGTTTAAAATATATTTTCCCTTTTTCAGGTCTGCTGAAAACCTTTGCAAGTAGTAAAAAATAACGGCCTGTATGAAAAATAATTTTCATGATTATATTTAATAAAATTATTTATTTTGATTAAAATGCTTAAAATCAAACACTTAAAATTAGTTTTGTTGAAAGCGAAAATACTTATTATTATTGTATAAATTTAATTAAATATTTATACTTAACTACTTTTAAGATTTTAAATACTGGCTCTTAAACAATATATTTTCAAAACGAGATAAAACTTTACATACAAAATGTCATCGCTTTTCGATATAAAAGTATAAAATTAATAACAAATCTTAAATGATAAAACCTTTTTATACTCTTTAGATTATAAGTAAGGAAAAATTAGTAATTTAGAAATTAATAAAATAAAACTAAAATGGACAATAATAATTACTGTGTAATAATGGCAGGTGGTATTGGAAGTAGATTTTGGCCATTAAGCAGATACGAAAAACCAAAACAATTTCTTGATATATTAGGAACAGGAAAAACACTGCTTCAGCAAACTTTTAGCAGAATGATTCATATTTGTCCTGTTCAAAATGTGTTTATCGTTTCTAATGAAGATTATTTGGATTTAATTATTAGTCAATTGCCAAATGTAAAACCGGAGAATATTTTATTAGAGCCAATGCGCAGAAATACAGCACCTTGTGTTGCATATGCAAATTATAAAATTCAACAATTAAATCCGAATGCAAATATTGTTGTGGCTCCTTCTGATCATTTAATTTTAGATGAAATCGAATTTGTAAAAGTCATTAAAAAATCTTTAGAATTTACTAAGTCAAACGATGTTTTGCTTACTTTAGGAATTAAACCTAACAGGCCAGAAACAGGATATGGATACATACAAATAAGCAATAGCGATAAAAGTAAAGGGCAATTTGATTTTACTAAAGTTAAAACATTCACTGAAAAGCCGGATATAGAAATGGCCAAAATATTTTTTGAAAGTGGAGAATTTTATTGGAACTCAGGAATATTTATTTGGTCGCTTAATAGCATTTTAAAATCTTTTAATAATTATTTACCGGAAGTTAATGATTTATTTAAAAAGGGAATAAAGAATTATAATACCGATAATGAGAGAGATTTTATTAATGAAACTTATTCTGCATGTAAAAACATTTCGATAGATTATGGAATTATCGAAAAAGCAGATAACGTTTATGTTTTATGTGCTGATTTTGGATGGTCTGATTTAGGTACTTGGGGATCTTTATTCGAAAATAGCAAAAAAGATAAAAATAATAACAGTGTTGTTGGAAACAATATATTTGTTTATGACTCTAAAAACAGTATTATTAACTTACCAAATATCAAACTTGCGGTTATTCAAGGCTTAAATGATTATATAATAGTTGAATCCGAAGGAATTTTGCTGATTTGTAAAAAAGAAGATGAGCAAAAAATCAGGCAATTTGTTAATGATGTAAAATTGAAAAACGGAGACACATACATCTAAAATAATTAATAAACAAAGTAAAACTTTAGATGTTTTGTTATTCCTATATTATCGATTGTTTTTTTTTTAATATCTGACAATAAGAAATTAGGACATTGATAACGTTTCCAATTAAAGACGAATTAAAGATAATTATCAAATATAATATACAAAATACCAATAAGTAATAAAATATAATCAACTATCAATTTAGCTGATTATATTTTTACATACAAAAATCCTGAATAAATATACTTTTTATCAAATTAACTTTTAATTATATTTTTGTAAAACTCACTTTACAAATGTTTTTTTCAACAATCATAATATTCAATTATTAATTGGTAGTCAGATTGATAATAAAGATATGAACAATTTTTAAGCGTCAACTTTTTATTATTTAAGATTTCAACTTTTTTTTTTATGTTTATTTGAATAAATTGCATAAAATATGAAATGCTTAAGTATTTAATAATCAAGTAAACGCCTTAAATTTTTTGAATAATGTATATAGAACCAATGACACTTAAAAATGCAAAGAAAAAAAATTCTTTTACTTTTGAAGAAGCCTTTGAAAAATCATTAAAATATTTTAAAGGCGATGATCTGGCTGCTAAAGTATGGGTAAATAAATATGCTATTAAAGATTCTGATGGTAATATTTATGAGTCTGACCCAAACGATATGCACAAAAGACTTGCAAAAGAATTACATAGAATTGAAAGCAATTATCCTAATCCACTTGGCGAAGATGAAATTTTTAATTTGCTGAAAGATTTCAAATACATTATTCCTCAAGGTGGACCAATGACAGGAATTGGGAATAAATTTCAAGTGGCATCTTTATCTAATTGTTTTGTTATTGGTGAAGATAAACCTGCCGATTCGTATGGCGGAATTATGAAAACAGACCAAGAGCAAGTGCAGTTAATGAAAAGACGAGGTGGTGTTGGACATGATTTATCCCATATTAGACCTAAAGGAAGTCCAGTTTTAAATAGTGCCTTAACATCAACAGGTGTTGTTCCTTTTATGGAAAGATTTTCTAATTCTACAAGAGAAGTAGCACAAGATGGTAGGCGAGGAGCTTTAATGTTAAGTATCTCCATTAAACATCCTGACGCAGAGGATTTTATAGATGCTAAATTAGAAAAAGGCAAAATTACAGGTGCAAATGTTTCTGTAAAAATCGATAATGAATTTATGACTGCAGTTATCGAAAATAAACCTTATATACAACAATATCCGGTAGATTCTGATAATCCAACTTATAAAAAGGAAATTAATGCAAGCTCACTTTGGAAAAAAATAGTATATAATGCATGGAAATCTGCAGAACCTGGTATTCTTTTTTGGGATACTATAATAAATGAATCTGTTCCAGATAGTTATGCAGATCTTGGATATAGAACAGTTTCTACAAATCCTTGCGGAGAAATCCCTTTGTGTCCTCACGATAGTTGTAGATTATTAGCCATAAATTTATATAGTTACGTTGACAATCCTTTTACCAAAGAAGCAAAATTTAATTTTGAGCTTTTTAAAGAACATGTTGCTTATGCTCAAAAAATAATGGATGACATTATTGATCTTGAGCTTGAAAAAATTGATGCAATTTTAGCTAAATTAGATGCCGATCCTGAATCTATTGAAGTAAAGAGAATTGAAATTAATTTATGGGAAAATATCAAAAAAAAAGCTAATGAAGGAAGAAGAACAGGAGTTGGGATTACTGCTGAAGGAGACATGATTGCTGCTCTTGGTTTAAGATACGGAACCGATAACGCCAGAGATTTTTCTGTTGAAGTGCATAAAACATTAGCGTTAGCTGCTTACAAATCATCAGTACAAATGGCTAAAGAAAGAGGCGCATTTCCTATTTTCGATGCAAACAGAGAAAAGAATAATCCTTTTATAAACAGAATAAAAGATGCAGACGGAGAGCTTTACGAAGAAATGGCTAAATATGGAAGAAGAAATATTGCTCTTTTAACAATTGCACCAACCGGAACAACTAGTTTGATGACTCAAACCACTTCAGGTATCGAACCTGTTTTTTCGCCTTTTTATCAGAGAAGAAGAAAAGTCAACCCTAACGACCAAGATGTTACAGTTAGTTTTGTTGATGAAAATGGCGATTCTTGGGAAGAATATAATGTTTTTCATCATAAATTTATTATTTGGCTTGAAATCAATAAATACAACGTTGATGAAGTTAAAACTTACAGTTCTAAAAAAATTGATGAAATTGTAAAGAAATCTCCTTATTATAAAGCTACTGCAAATAATGTTGATTGGCTTGCAAAAGTAACAATGCAAGGCGCTATTCAGAAATGGGTAGATCATTCCATTAGTGTTACTGTTAATTTGCCAAATGAAGCAAAAGAAGACCTAGTTAGCAATTTGTACGTAGAGGCATGGAAAAGCGGATGTAAAGGAGTTACTGTGTATAGAGATGGATCGAGAGACGGAGTTTTGATTTCTAATAAACCCAAAAAAGATAATAATGATTCTTTTATTCAACATAATTCTCCTAAAAGGCCAAGCTCTTTAGATGCTGATATCGTTAGGTTTAATAACAATAATGAAAAATGGATTGCTTTTGTAGGTTTATTAAACGGTAAACCTTATGAAATATTTACTGGTTTTGCAGAGGATGATGCTTTACCAATTCCGAGTTCTATAAAAAAAGGTTTCATAATTAAAAATAGAGACGAAAAAGGTAATAAAAGATATGATTTCCAGTATACTAATAAATATGGATTTAATGTAACTATCGAAGGTCTTTCTTATAAATTTAATCCCGAATTCTGGAATTATGCAAAATTAATTTCGGGGGTTTTACGTCATGGAATGCCTATTCAAAATGCTATTGGATTAGTTTCTTCATTACATCTACACAGCGAAACTATTAACACTTGGAAAAATGGAGTAGAAAGAGCTTTAAAAAGATATATTCCTGATGGAACAAAAGCTAAAACCGGTGTTAAGTGCGAAAGTTGTGGTTCTGAATCTCTTATATATCAGGAAGGTTGCCTAAACTGTCAAAGTTGTGGTTATTCTAAATGCGGTTAAAAATTTCATAAAAGAGCCTTAATAATTGCCGCCCCTTGTTAAATTGTTTATTTGAACAAATTTTTCAAGGGGCTTTTTTATGGTTTTATCATTACGCCCATAAATAAAATTAAATTTGAAGTATTGTCTTTTATTAAAAATATGAAAGGATGATCTGCAACAAAACTTTTTGGAATACTTGGAACACTTGTGGATCTTGTAGTCAAAATAGCTGTTGAAGAGCTTGCCTCTGTTCCTTCTTCACTTAATTCAATTACAGATTTATGAATAATGTTGCTAATATGTAAGTCTTTATTTCCGGTAATGCCCGAAAAATCTGCATTACTTTTAAAAGCTAATTCCAATCCTAGTTTTTTTAATATATCTGTTAAATCATATTGAGCTTCCAATTTAAATTTTGGAATTGTAACTGTCACTTTATCTTTTTTTAAATTATTCAAAGAAAACTTATAATAGTTAATGTCAAATTTATCAAGAAAATCAGAATAATTGTCTTTTGGCAAAATAAGTATTATTGATGCTTTTTGATTTTTATACTGAATTTCTATAACTTTTGATTTTTCATCTTCAAAGTAGTTTGTATTTAATTCGTTGTTTAAAAAACTTGTTTCAATTGTGTCGCCATTAATTGTATAAAATTGATTAGATTTTGTTTTTTCCTTTAAAAAAGGTGTATCCCACAAACTATTGAAATAAATTGCATTAATAATTATTAATGTTGTTGCTTCAGAAAGCATATTTGGTTTAATAAAATTTATTATTTTATCTTTTGTTTTTTCTTTTACCCATAAATTGATATTTTCTAATGCTTTATCTCTTCCTTTTTGATTTGCAAAATTTGCTTTATTAATTTTCGCACTATAATTATTTTCTATTATTTGCTGGTAGCTCTTTTCATATTTATATGAATTTTGAAGCCATAATGCATTTGCGGTTAAAATATCAACTTCTCTGTTTAATAATAAATTTTGATTTAATTCTTTATAAAATTTATGTATATCTTGTTTTATTTCATTATTAAAAACAGTTTCAAATTCAGTTGCTGTTTTGCCTCTTGAGCCTGCATAAACGACTGATAATGCGTTACTTATGCTAAAACCTGAATACACAATATTGTTTTCTTTCTTATCAATTTCATTGTAAATTTTAAAATTAAATGAGTTGATATCGTTTACAAGTTTAGATGTTTGGGAAAAACTTAATTGTATTTGTACAAGGAAAAATAAAATAATTAGTGTTGGTTTCATGATAAAATGATTTTGTAATAATCAATATTTATTAAGAATATAATTATTTAAATGAATTTAATTTAGCTATAATTATTAAATCAAATTTATTAAAAAAATAAGAGTTGGTCATTTAAACTTTATAGAATATACAAAAACTTACTGCAAACAGGTTTATATTTTGATAAAAGCGTTTATACTTTGAAAAACTCGATTTGCTTTCTTAGATGTTCTGCATTATTCGCTAATTGATCTGATGTAGCAGCTAATTCCTCAGAAGAAGCAACATTTTGTTGAATAATAT
>JAFGWC010000144.1 GCA_016937695.1 Bacteroidales bacterium | reverse complement strand
AATCATACATTCAAACTTCTCACGCTTCTCTATTTCTTTTTCATATGCTGAACATGTAAAGTCGATAATCAAATTTTACAAACAAGTTTGGCTATTAGAATGAAGAATATTATTATAAAAACTTTTTTTGTTGTATTTTATCCAACATTCTAGCCAAACCTTCTTATCATAGATTACTTAATAAACTTTTTTGTTTACTTTAAGATACCATAAATCTAATATATTATATCATAATTTTTTTAGAATAATATCTATTAAATTCATTTTGCATATTTAGAAATGTGAAATTATTACTTCATTTTTTCTATTAATAACTTTACAGATTCTAAATCTCTTCCTCTTTCAAATAAAGGTAATTTATTATCTTCATAAGCTACTAAATTATCTTCAAATGAAGTTTTACGATCCTCATTTATAAACAAAACGCCTAATGGGAATTTATCAGTTTCTAAGGCTTTTTTAAAAGCTTCTATTTGATTTGTTGGATCATAATTATCATCCAAATAATAAGTATTTTCTTTAAACCATTTAAAACTATTAATTTTATTGAATGAGACACATGGTTGAAAAATATCCACAATTGAATAACCTTTATGTAGTATAGCTTTTTTTATTATTTCTTTTGTTATTTCTTTATCACCACTAAAAGCCCTAGCTACAAAAGAGGCGCCAAGAGATATTGCAACAGCCATTGGATTAAAAGGTTCATTAGTTACACCAAAAATTTGTAAAGTTGTTTTCATTCCAACTTGTGTTGTAGGGGAAGCTTGTCCTTTTGTGAGACCATAAATCATATTATTGTGAACAATATTAGTTAAATTTACATTTCTTCTAATCGTATGAATAAAATGATTTCCTCCTTCTCCATACATATCACCTTCTCCACTTTCTGCGACAACTGTTAAATTTGGATTTGTAGCTTTAATGGCAGTTGCTACAGGTAAAGCTCTTCCATGTAGACCATTAAAAAAGTTTGTATCAATATATTGTGGCATTTTTGCAGCTTGACCAATTCCTGAAACCATAACTATATTTTCCCTTTCAAGAGAAAGTTCATCTAGAGCAGTTTTAATTGTTTCTAATATTGAAAAGTTTCCACATCCAGGGCACCAGGCTATATCTTGTCCTTGTATAGTAAATTTATTATTCATTATTTATCTCCTGCTAATTCGTTGATCTTCAAAACCAATTCTTCTTGATAAAAATGTATCCCATTGTATTTTAAAATAGTATTCTTAATTTCAATACCTGTAGAAATGCATAAAAGCTTTGAAAATTGTGCGGTTGCATTATTTTCAATAATAATTATATTTTTAGCTTTCTTTAAGTATGGTTTAACTTTATTACTAATTGGATACACTTGTTCAAAATGAAGATAAGAAATCTTTTTATTATCAATCTCTTCTAAAGCTTCTTTTATAACATTATAAGTTGACCCCCATCCAATAACTAAAGTGTCATAATCTTGTGAACCAGTAAATATTGGGTCAATTATTGATTCTTTTATTAGATCTAATTTTTTAAGCCTCTTATCTGTCATAGTAACTCGAACACCCATATCTTCGGTTATTCTTCCCTCTTCATCATGTTCATCACTATCAACACGAACTAAGCCCTTACCAAAACCAGGTATTCCTCTCTTTGAAATTCCACTATCACTAACCTCATATCGTTTATAATCTTTTTCAGTTTTTATAATATGATTTTGAATTTCTGTATCAAGATTGAGATTCTTTGTATTATAGAATGTATCCAAAAAATATTGGTCTGATAAAATAATAACTGGCGATTGGTATTTATCAGCAAGATTAAAAGCTTCAGCTGTTAGTTTTATGGTATTTTCAATACTACTTGGTGCTAAAATTATTCTTGGGAATTCCCCATGACCTGAATATAATGCAACTTCTAGATCACCTTGTTCGGTTCTAGTAGGCAACCCTGTTCCTGGGCCAGGTCTTTGAGCTAAGTGAATTACTGTTGGAGTTTCTAAAACACCTGAAAGACTTATACCCTCACCCATAAGAGCAAAACCACCTCCAGAAGTAGTAACAAGAGCTCTAGCACCAGCATACCAAGCCCCAATCGACATATTTACAGCTGATATTTCATCTTCAGCTTGTTCAACAACTATTCCCATTTCTTTTGAATGTTCTGACAAAAATGTTAACACACCAGTACCAGGAGACATAGGATATGAAGAAATAAAATTACAACCACCCATCAAAGCTCCAAAGCCAATTGTATCATTTCCATTTAAAAAATAATCATTTTTTATTTCAGGATTAGACGCTATATCAATTCTAATTATAGAATTATCATATAACTCTTTTCCTAATTCATAGCCTTTTTTTGCAGCTGCAATATTATCTTTTATTATATCATTACTCTTTGTTTTAAATTTATTAGTTATATATTCATTTAAAATTTCTAGATTATTATTAAAAAGAGCTAAGATGGCACCACAGGCAACAATATTTTCATAAATTTTATTTCCAATTTCTTTTGCTGTTTTTATAAATGGAATAGATATTATTTCATATTTAGTATCTTTAAATAATTCTTTATCACCTAAAATTATTGTATCTTCTGACAGTCTATCAGAAACATGATCTATAGCTTGATTATCTAATGGAATAAGAATATCAATCTTGTTTTTCATAGATTTTACGTTTTTATCAGAGACTCTTATTATGGTTGAATTACTCCCACCCCTAACTCTAGACATATACTCTTTTGTAGAAAAAACATTATACCCACTCTGTTTTAAAACATGAACTAAAATTAATTCTATAGTTTTTATGCCTTGTCCAGCTTTACCACATAAAACAATAGAAACATCTTTTGAAAACAAATTTTTCTTTTTATTCATAAACACCTCTCAGAATGAAAAATCATTTTAAACCTTTTGTAAAATTAGAAATTTTATAAGATTTTATATCATCAAAAATTACTAAAAACTGTAATAACTTTATGTTTTATTTATAATTATCTATTTAAAATAGGATTATTCTTAATACATTAACTGCTAAATTTTATTAACACGCTCTATAGAGAGTTAAATTAAGGAATTTTATTTTATAAGTAAAATTTAGTATCTAAAACTTTTCTCAAATATTAATTATTCAGATTAAAAAATAGATAATATAATTATGGATTAAAATTATTTATAAGAAGTTTTTTATCTATCTTTTTCTAACAATACCTAAAGTAACAAAAACAAGGCTAATTAATAATTCAACAAAAATGTATTATAACTCTCAAGTAAAAAACACATATAAAATTATCTTCTTCTTCCTAAATTACCTTACTCTTAAATAATACACCTTTTTAAAGTTTTTCTCTATTAAAAAATATAGTTTTATAAATTTTACTAACATTTACTAATTAGAAATAAATAAAATTTTATACATTTTAATCATATTACTATT
>JAFGWC010000029.1 GCA_016937695.1 Bacteroidales bacterium | reverse complement strand
TTTTTTCATGATTGCTTAGAGAAAATATTAATAATTTACTCAATTTGTTCTCTAAAGCTATTTGGAGTAGTGTGAGTATATTTTTTGAAAAAACTGATAAAATTATTAGGGCTTTTTATACCTACAAGTACTGAAATTTCACTAATTGATTTATCACTATAGGAAAGTAAATTTCTAGCTTTATCAATTCTTTGTCTATTTACATATTCTTTAAAAGTCGTATTTGATATTTCAAAAAATAGTGTTGAAAGATATTTAGCACTAATTCCCATTTCTTTGGCAACTTTTTCCAATGTTAATTTTTTTTCTAAATTATTATTGATATAGTATTTAGCTTCTCTAATTTTTTGGGTACTTTTTTTATTTGTAAAATTGAAACTATCATTAATTTTATCAATCAGTTGATAAGTTTTAAACAATAGTTGAGAACTATTATCACAAAATTCAAATTCACTTGTAATTATGCTTGTTAAAAAAATATTGAAATCAGGATCAATTTTATTTTTTTCTAAAGTGTTAAAAATATAGCTAAATATATAAATAATTAAATTTTTCTGTAATCTAAAAGAATCGATTTCGGTATTTAACTTTCCAAGAGAAACAAACATAATTTTTATAAAAAGTTTCAAAGTTTCAATATCACCAGTTTTAATACTTTCTTCAAGAAATTCCATAATATTTATATCAAAGGATATAGTTTTTTCTCTTTGAATATTTGTTTCATTAAATATTATATTTATATTTTCTTGTAAAGTCTCAATAGTTTTTTTTGTATAAGTTTTTCTATTTATTAAATAATAAAAAAGTTTAGCACAGTCATTAATTAGAATGGTATCTTTTTCAAATGGCCCCAATATATACTTTTTGTCGTTTTTAATTATTATATATTGATAATCATTAGAAATTATTTTAAATAAACTTTTTTTTAATTCTAAACAAGCTAATAACTTTGAATCACAATTTGATAAAGGAATATTGGTGCTGTTATCGACAATAATATAATTTATATTATTGATTATGCATAAATCAGTTATTAATTGTGTGTTTTGCACATTTATCCCTCTTTTTTTAATTCGATATAATTACTTTTATTATTCTAGTTTATTGTATTATAATATAAATATGAGAAGTCAGAAAGAGATAGATTTACTTTGTAAAATCACAAATGCGTATTACTTAAAATTCAAAGAAAATGGAGAATGTATTACTAAAGATAATTTTACAAATATTATTAATTTAGCAGATCATTTATATTATTCCAAAAAACTATTATTTGAAAAGTTATCAACAGATATTGTAATAGCGTTAAAAGAAGATTTATTTTATATTTTAGTTAAAGAGACTGCAATTATTCATTTGCTAGGACCATTAGAAATTGATTTTAAAAATCTAAATGATTCAACTTTTATTTCTTATAATGAAATTGCTTCTGTATCAAGGTTGTTTTATTATGTAGTAACTGGCTCTGATTTATATTCTCATGTCCCTCGATTTGTTGATGAAAGTTATAAATACTATAGGGGAGAGAAGTTTTTTTTTAGTGAAGAGAAAATTTTTAATTTTGAAGACCAACCTAATTATACTTACAACAATCAATATCAATTATATAATGTCTTATCAATTAGTATTAAAGAAAAAAATAAAAAATTCCTTTATAATTATATAAATAGCCTTCTCCAAGAAGACCTTTTTGATGAATTAATTGAAGATTATGAGAGTGAAGTTGTAGAAAAATTAGGCATTTTTAGACTCCAAAAAAATATTTTAATATATAGTTTATCTCAAATAATGTATTATTTAAATGAAGATAATGTTAATTATAAAACGGATATAGATTATTCGTATTTAATAATAAGTGAAATTGAAAAAGCACAAAATATTTCTCAACTAATTAATAAAGCATATTTATTGATTGATAACATTATTAATTCTATTGAGAAATATGAAATAACAAGTAATGTATATATTCGAGAAGCTACAAATTTTATTATATGCAATTTAGATCAAAAAATTACTTTAGATACAATTAGTAAAGATTTATCAATTAGTTCAAAATATTTATCAAAACTATTTAAAAGAGAATTAGGACTTTCTTTTAAAGATTACTTAATCAAAAAAAGAATAGAAAAGGCTAAAAAACTATTAAAGTATACTAATAAAAGTTTAAATGATATCTCTTTAGAAATTGGGATTCCAAATTCAAATAATTTTATTATTTTTTTTAAAAATTATGTAAATGAAACTCCTCAAAAGTATAGAGAAACATATTAAATTTATTATTTCTTTATATTTTTTTTATAAAAGATAAGAAGTTGTCAGTATTAAGTGGTTTACTGTAGTAATATCCTTGAATTTTATCTACACCCATCTCTCTAGCTATGTCATCTTGTTCTTTATTTTCAACGCCTTCTAAAATAATTTCAAAATCTAAGGCTTTGATCATTTTTACAACAGTTTTTAGTACATTCTTTTTCTCATTATCTTTTTCACAAGCTAATAATAAATTTCTATCAAGTTTTACTATATCGAAAGGAAGTGTTAAAAAAGATTCAAAAGATGAATATCCAGTACCAAAGTCATCAAGACTTAGTCTGAATCCAGCTTCTTTCAATTTGAACATGTTGGATTTTAATAAATCCCAATTAACCGCTTTTGTTGATTCAGTAATTTCAAGTATGATTTTAGAAGGATTTATATCATTTTTATTTAAGATTTCCATGAAATCTTCTACAATATGATTTTCCATAAAGTGAATCATTGATATATTAATTGAAATATTATCAAATGGTAATTTAATTGTATTAATTACATGGCACATTTCTTCCATCATTGATTTTCCAATAGAAATAATCGTTCCATTTTCTTCTGAAATAGAAATAAATTCATAACAAGGGACATAGCCTATACTTGGAACATTTATCCTAGCTAATGCTTCAGCAGTATCAAAGCAATTAGTTTTTATGTTAAAAATTGGTTGAAGGTCAAAATCAATTGGTTTATTGTTTACAATC
>JAFGWC010000143.1 GCA_016937695.1 Bacteroidales bacterium | reverse complement strand
CTTTTTGGGATAGTGTCAACTTTCAGCTTCACAATATTATAAAATTATTGCATTTTAGAAAATAATATCACAAATCTGTTTACTAAAATCAGATTTATAATTAATTGGCATTATATCCTTGTCCTGAACAATTAATTAAATACATCAAATTTTCATTTAACAAAATCAGCTATTTTCTGATTATGTTTCCCATTTTTTATATAATATTTATTTCAACAATTTATCTTAAAATATTTTTATAAAAAAAGAGGCTGCCTCATTAGAAAGCAACCTCTTTTTTTATTATTTTATTTATATATACTAATAGTGTAGAATTATAGCTTGTAAATAATAAGCCCCAACACCAGCTATATATCCAATAAATGCCAATAAACTAATTTTTTTAAGATACCAAATAAAATCAATTTTTTCCATTCCCATTGCAGCAACACCAGCGGCAGAACCGATAATTAAAATACTACCACCTGTACCGGCACAAAATGCAAGTAATTCCCAGAAAGTACCATCAGCAACAAAATGCGACATATATGATCCATGCTCAATTAAAGCAGGGTCAACAATTTCATACATTCCCATTGCACCTGCAACTAACGGTACGTTATCAACAATTGATGAAAGAAGACCTATTGCGATATTAATCAAATAAATATTTCCTAAATGATCGTCTAAAAATTTAGCCAACAAATCTAACTGACCTGCAGATTGAAGACTTGCAACAGCAGAAAGAATTCCTAAAAAGAATAAGACAGTTGGAACATCTACTTTAGATAAAATTGCAACAACAGATAATTTTCTTTTGTCTTCTGCCGATTTTCTTTTACCAATAATTTCAGTAACAATCCATAATAAAGAAAGTCCGAATAACATACCCATATATGGCGGTAAGTGAGTTACTGTTTTAAATACAGGAACAAATAATAAAGCCGAAACACCAAAAATTAAAATAAACTTTCTTTCACCTAAAGTTGTATATTCGTTATTATCATTATCATCAACATCAGGTCTTTGCACTTCACCTTTCATTGTAAATGACAATATTGCAACAGGAATAATCATTGTAACCAAACTTGGGATAAATACCATTGCAATAATATTTCCAGCAGTAACCTGTCCGCCAATCCATAGCATAATTGTAGTAACATCACCAATAGGCGACCAAGCTCCTCCGGCATTTGCAGCTAAAACAACCATACTTGCAAAAAACCATCTGGTTTCTTTATCTGCAATTAATTTTCGAAGTAAGGCAACTAAAACAATTGTTGTTGTTAAATTATCTAAAGCTGCAGACATAAAGAAAGTTAAGAAACTAAGTATCCATAATAGTTTAACTTTGTTTGTGGTTGTAATTTTGTCTGTAATCACTTTAAAACCTTGATATTGGTCAACAATTTCAACAATTGTCATTGCACCAAGTAAGAAGAATAATATTTGAGCTATTTCGCCTAAATGATGTAAAGCTTCTTTTTCAACTATAAATTCATGTATATATTCTTGTGCTTTTTCAGGATTTGAAAGCATTCCTTCTGGAATTGAAAGTTTGAACTCCTCCCATGCACGGCTAAAACCTAAGCTAAGTATATCAGAACTTCCTAAAATATATATTACCCAGGTTAAAGAACCTATTAATAGTGCAGAAGCTGCTTTATCAACTTTTAAAGGGTGTTCTAAAGCAATAGCAGTATAACCCAGCACAAATACAACGACCATTAAAATAAACATAAGTATCTATTATTTAATTGATTAATAATTAGTTAATAACTTTTATAAGATTTGCAAATATAGATATGTTCATTTAATAAATAAAAAAAAATCGTTTCTTTTTTAATTTTTTTCAAAATTTAAATCTATAAATTTTCTAAGAAAAAAATGTGTAAATAAAAAAAATAAAATATCAAAAGTAGATTTATAAATCATCTTCTTTTTCAATATCTTTAGTTACATTTTCTATTTTTTTACTTTTTTTATTTTTATTCTTATTTTTTTGGAAAGTAATTGTTTTCCAGAAATCTCTCATCAATTCTCCAAGTGTAGTAAATTCTTTTCTGAAAAACACGCCAACTCCCTGAGTATAAAGATTCTCATCAGTACCTGCATCTGAATTTCTGTTTGTTCTGTTAAAAACTTTTGATTTAAGTGAGCCGTTTTTATTAAGTTTAACTTCAATTTCAACATCACCAACAATTTTATTGGCAGAGCTTTGTTCAACTTCACTAGTTTGATTAAGAGTATTTCCTCCAAGTCCTACATTTGTATTTATGCTAACTCTGTTATTAAACAATTGAGTAGACATAGCCACATCTAGCTCATGACTAGTCATTTCATCGCCTTTTTTATAATTTACACCAATATCAAAATCATCACTAATTTGCGAAAGCCAATTACTTAATTGGTTCGACAGCATTTCCATAGCATTATTGCTAACTGCACTATTTCCTCCACTTCCACCATCGCTACTTTGAAAACCGGGTAAGGGTTGAAATTTATTCAAAATTAAAAGTGAAAGTATTTGAGTATTTAAATCACCAATTGTTAAATTATTAATGTTAGA
This sequence comes from Bacteroidales bacterium, assembly GCA_016937695.1. Classification (GTDB taxonomy): domain Bacteria; phylum Bacteroidota; class Bacteroidia; order Bacteroidales; family NBLH01; genus NBLH01. The sequence continues at coordinate 9,543 of JAFGWC010000143.1, read as the reverse complement.
AGGTATAGGTTCTTTTGCATCAGGTAATGTTAAACCAAAAATAATCTCAGGATTTGATAAACTCCCAAGCATTTTTAAATCGCATTCTACATTAGTTCTATCTTCACGATAGCTTTCATCAACCATTAAATCATATAAAAGCACTTTTTTTATTTTATAAATAGCGGTCATATTCATAATTGCATCAAGAGGATCGCCTTCCCATCTAATTGTACTACCTTTATCTACAGAAAATTTCTTATTTACCAGATTTTGGAGAGTAAATAAATAATCACCTTTTACCACAGTATAAATCCCATAAATAAATATATCGCCTGCTTTATCAACTTTTATGTTCAGATTTCCTGTTCCCTGAGCTTTAATTGCATCACCAACGGTCTCATCCATAATTATTTGCAGAATAGCATCAGAAGTAAGTTCAAGATCAAAATTAATATTCATCCCTCCTAAATCAACTTTATAATCTTCTTGTTCTTCAATCTTTGTTGTATCTTTAGAAGTAAAAGTAATAAAACTGCTTTCAGATGCTTCGCTGCTTGTAGTTAATGGCAAATAAAACTTAGTCCCATTTTCAGTTTTTAATTTAATATCTATATTTAAGTCTTCTATTGGTCCGGCTATTCTGATACCTCCACTTGCATATACATTCCCGTAAAAATAAGATGAATCTGTTTGTTTTGTGTTTAAAAACATAAAATTATGAGCATCAAAATAGATATTCATATTATATTCTGCAAAGTCTTTATGTGAAATATTACCACTTACCCAGGCATAACTATTTCGCCCTGCATTTATTTTCATCTTTTTGAAACTGATTTTGCTATTTTCGATAAATAGACTATCAGTAAAACTATAATAAGTATTTAAATCATTTACATTAAAACCTGCTCTAACAAATTTTAATCCTGCGTTAATTTCTGGTTTTTTTGAAGAGCCTGTAATTTGAACTTCGCCACTTATTTTTCCTGTAATATTAGACAAATAATCTTGAACAAAAGGTGAAATAGCAACAAAAGGAAATCTGGTAACATCAATTTTAAAATCCATTTTATCTTTTTCTACAAAGTAATCTCCTTTAAGTTTTATGTTTTCTGTATTTCCAACTTTTGTATCGGCATAAACCGATAATAATGATTTTTCTGTATCCCATTTTGTATCGATAAAAAAACGACCAATTTCTTCACCATTAAAACTTAATCCTGTAATCGAATCTATTGAATTTACTCTTGGATTTCCTAATACGTTAACTATTTTTGAGTTTCCGTACAAATATCCATTTAGTTCAATTCCATACTCTTCCATTAACAAATTAAGAATACTGATATCAAATTTTTTGAAGCTAAGATTTAAAGTATCAGAATTGCTTTCAGAAACAATTCCTGAAATTTTTATTTCTTCATTTTTATTGCTTATTGCAACAATATTTCCTAAATCAATATAATTTGTGTCAATTATTATGTCGTTATTTTTTATTGCCCATTGGCTTTTTTCAATACCTACACTTGAAGAATCTAGTTGAATATTAATTAATGAGCTTTCATTTATTCTTTCTTTAAAAGAAACAATAAATGAAACATCACCGTTATAATTTAATGAATCCAAGAAACTATTCCATAAAAGATCTACATATAAACTATCATCTTTTAAACTTGTTTGAATTAATGAATTATCTATGCTGTTTGATTTATCTAAAAATATTTTTTTTGCATTTATATAAAAAGATAATTTTTCATTACGATTATCGCCATTCAAAAATATATCTTCCATTTTAATTCCTTCAACAACTGCTTCGGGACAATATCCTTCTAAATAAAATTTTCCGGGAAGTGCATTAAATTTTCCGTTAATATATGTACCTTCTTTTATTTGAGTTCCTGCAAAAAACAATTTTTCAGCTTCTTCAAGATCTTTTAATTTAAAATCAAATTCAATATTATTTTCATTTTCAATTGATGTAAATAAACTGTCTTTGTTACAATTATGATAAAAACTAGAACTATCTGATAATGAAGGCATAAAAGCATAAATAAATTCTTGAACCGCATTTGCAATTGTTGTTGTTTTTAATTTTCCAGATATGCTTGCATCAAAAAAATCAGAAGTTAACTTGATATTATTTACTGAATCTATTTCATCATAATTTATTTCAACATCAAGTTTTTTAGATTTCATTTTTCCGTTTGAATTAGCAAGATGTTTTAAATCTAAACTAATTCCGCCATCCATATAATCAGGATTATTGCCGAATAAACTTCCATTAAGTGTTAATGCTGTATTAAATAAGCTATCTGAATATAAATTTAACTTATAAGGGTTGAATTTTTTTAAATCGATACTAAATGTTGCTTTTGAAAGTGAGTCTATATCAGCATAAGCTCCGGAAATATTTAATTTTAAATTAGGGTCTTCAATTTTAATATCGCCTTTATATTTATTTCTGTCAATCTCAGCATTAAAAAGTATTGATTTATAATTATATCCATACAGTAAAATATTAGTAATCAATCCATTAGAATATCCCTCAAGATTTCCATCTGACAATAATTTCATATCAATAGTATCGGTCAAATCAAATCGTCCAATTTCTTTATTGTCTATAACACCTCCAATAACAAGATTTTTTCCGATAAAATTACCATTTACGCTTGTTTCCTTTGTTATCGAATTTTGAGTTATTAAAAAATATGAAATAATATCACCAATTCCGGTATTCAAATTACTTTTAATTGTTGCTTTGCTAATAGTGCCAACAATATCTCCCGAATAGTAAATATTACCCAAATAATCCAAAGACTCAGGTAAAGGCACAAGTTTCTTTTTTGGATTAGCTGGATCTTTAAAGCTTTTTAAATCTGACATTGAAGTAGTTAAAGTGTCAATTCTAACATCAAAATATGTTTTTTCAATATCAGGTAATCCTTTTACTTTAAAAAAAGTATTTAAATGGGTTTTATTACCGAGTCTTAGATCAAATTTACTAACATTTAAATCGCTTACAGTTCCTTTTAATTTGGCTTCCAATATAATTTTTTGGTCAAAACCTTTTAATTCAGGCGAAAAATATCCTGCGTCTTTTAGTCCAAGAACAGTAGAGTCGGCAATTTGAATATCCATATTTACTAGATTAAGAAAATCGCCAAAAGCATCTGAATTTGGATATGAAAATTTTAATTTATTAAAATATAATTTACTGTTATCGGTAATAATAATTAACTTATTTAAATCTATTCGTTGTTCGCCATAAAATATTTTTGATTTTAAGTCATTTAAAACAAAACCACATTTTTCTTTCATTCTGGCCGAATCAACATCAAGCATAATAGAATTTCCGGCTATAAATAAGTTTTTTGCTGCCAAATTTAAACCAGTGATTTTTAAATCATTAGTGTTTAAGCCATAATCAACAACAGCTGTATCAGGCATATAATATGAAAACTGAGATCGTTCAATTAAAATTTTAGCACAATTAATTTTCCAATTAGATTCAGAAGTGGTTGTATCTACTTCATCAGAAGCAAAAGCATCAATAATAAATTGAAAATTCATTTTTCCAGAAGCATCTGATTTTAAATTACATACCAAACTATCGAGATGTAATTTATTTAAAGACACCATTTCTTTTCGAATACTTATTCTACTTATATTAACTCCAAATCTATCTACATACAAAAGAGTGTCTTTTTCTAGGTCTTGCAAGTATAATTTTTCTAGAATAATATGATCAAAAATAGAAATATCAACTCCTTTTATTGAAACTTCTGTTTTTAATTTATCAGATAAATATTCGCTTACTTTAATAGAAACCCATGTTTGAACAGATGGTAATCTAAAAATAAAATAGCTAAAAAGTGGCAAGCCAACTATTATTGCTAATATTGTAATTAATATTTTATATCTTCTTTTGATAGCTTTTTTGTTTTTTTATTAGTTTTGCAAATATAATTCAAATATATTTTTTTCCACTAAATTTTTAAACAAGAATAATAAAATGTTTGAATAGCATTTTCTACTTTTTAACAAGAAAATAAAGATAATAAATTCATTTATGAATAAAAATAAAAAAATCACAATTCTAGGAATTGAGTCATCATGTGATGATACTTCAGCATCAATAATTCAAAATGGTTATTTACTTTCAAATGTAATTGCAAACCAGGATGTACATAAAGCCTATGGCGGTGTAGTTCCGGAACTTGCATCAAGAGCGCACCAGCAAAACATTATTCCTGTTGTTGACAGAGCAATTAAATTAGCAAATATAAATAAATCTGAAATTAGTGGAATAGCATTTACAAGAGGTCCGGGTTTACTTGGTTCTTTGCTTGTTGGCAGTTCATTTGCAAAAGGATTTTCTTTAGTAAACAATATTCCGCTTATTGAAGTAAATCATCTTCAGGCTCATGTTTTAGCTCATTTTATTAAAGAAGATAAAAAAGAAAATAAAGAACCGGAATTTCCATTTTTATGTTTGTTAGTTTCCGGCGGACATTCTCAAATAATTTTAGTTAAAGATTATTTTGATATGGAAATTATTGGACAAACAATTGATGATGCAGCTGGTGAGGCATTTGACAAATGTGCAAAAACAATTGGTTTGCCATATCCTGGTGGTCCTTTAATTGATAAACTTGCAAAAGAAGGTAATCCTAAAGCTTTTACTTTTACCAGACCTAAAATTAAAGAGTTTAATTATAGCTTTAGCGGATTAAAAACAGCTTTTTTGTATTTTATAAGAGACAAAGTTAAAGAAGATTCAAATTTTATTGAAAACAATAAAACTGACCTTTGTGCATCAATACAATATACAATAATTGACATTTTAATGAATAAACTTAAGCTTGCAATAAAGCAAACAGGTGTTAAAGATATTGCAATTGCAGGCGGAGTTTCAGCAAATTCAGGTTTAAGAAATGCAATTCAAGAACTTGCTGATATTGAGAAACTTAATGCTTTTATTCCGGAATTTAAATACACAACTGATAATGCAGCAATGGTTGCTATTACTGGTTATCATAAATATTTAAAAGGCGAATTTGTTGGTCAAGATATTACTCCTTTGGCCAGAATGCCTATTTAATTGAGAAGTATGAAATATGAAGTATGAATTAAAAAAAATAATCCATACTTCGTAATTCAAAACTAATTCTTCAAACTTAAATTAAATTCCTGTAACTTCTTCGCTCCAATCAACTTCTTCTTCAATAAATTTAATTTTGTAATTTTCGAGCTCTTTTAATACAGGTTGATAAATATTTTTTTCTATAGGAATTTTAACACCTGTTTCTTTAATTTTTCCGGTTAAAATCATTTTTACAGCAATTGCAACAGGAATGCCAACAGTAATGCTCATGGCTGTATGAGTTTGATCTTCTCCATAAACAACTAAAGAGGAATATAATTTCTTTTTAACACCATTTTGTTTATAAACAAATTGATGTTGCATAACAATCATATCCTTATCATCCAAATCCATAGACCATTTTTCTTCTAATAAATGTTGTAAAATTTGAGCCGGTGAAGCATTTTTCAATCCAATTTTTTTGTCTTCAAAAATGCCTGTCCATCTAAGTTTATACATAATTTCAGATTCTATGTCTAATTTAAGATAATCAGCAACTTTTTGTTCAACATTTTTATTAGCGCTAAACTTGGTAAAACTATTAATAAACTCTCTATATGTGTGATTTTCAGAATCTTGATATACAAAACTATCATCAGTAGCTCCCATTTGAACAAAAGCATTCCAGGCTCTTGAAAACCCTGGTCTACGAATAGTTCCTCTAAACATTGTATCAACGTTTTTAAGTCCATAAATACTCCTGTAACTTAAAGAATCTCTATTGGGATAAACTTCAAACTCGCCAAGATTAAGGACATTAATTCTCTCAGTTCTTTCAAAAAGCTTATTGTATGGAATATATTTAAATTTACCATTATGCAAAAACTGAGAGCATGAACCTTGTCCGGCCAAAATAACATTTCTAGGATTCCAAGTAAATTTATAATTCCATGGATTGTTATCATATTTTGGTGCAACTAATCCACCTGTATTCGACTCAAACTCAGTTATTTCATCGCCTTGTTCTCTAATTCTGTCGATAACTTGCATTGCAGACATATGGTCAATTCCCGGGTCAACGCCTATTTCGTTAAGTAATAAAACACCTTTCTTTTTAGCTTCTTCGTCAAGAGTTCTGATTTCTTTAGAAACATACGAGGCTGTAACCATATTTTTTCCAAATCTGACACAAGCTTCGGCTACAGAAAAATGCATAGAAGCCGGAAGCATAGAAACCACAATATCAGCTTCGCTAATTAATTTATCACGTTTTTGACTATCGTTAATATCAAATTTAAAAGCTTCACCATTTGGATGATTATTAACTTTTTTCTTTGCTGTTTCTTCCGAAAGATCACCAATTAAAACTTTCCAGTTATGTTCTTCAGAATTATCCAATAAATACTTTATTAAGCTTGATGAAGACAAACCCGCGCCAATGATTAAAATCTTTTTCATTATTAAATAATAAGTTTTGTTTTTAAATAATAATACGAATGTATAACTAATTTGTATTTTGAAAAATGCATTTGAACTAATAATTTTTAAATTATACTAAAAACCAAAATCAAAAAAATCAAATATGCTATAAATCAATAAATTATAACTGATATTTAATAAATATGATAATAATCACAGTGTTGTAAAACAGTAAATTTCATTCAAATTATGTGTGTAAATTATCCAAAGTTATTAACAAACATAATTTACAATAATAATGTTTAATATATTTGTTGACTCAATAAAATAAGAAAGAAAGTGGTAAAAGATATAGTAAAAACACCTTTAATGAAACAATATCAGGAAATCAAATCAAAACATCCTGATGCTATTTTATTATTCAGAGTTGGTGATTTTTACGAAACATTTTCGGATGATGCGATAAAAGCCTCTGGAATTTTAGGAATTACATTAACAAAAAGAGCGAATGGCTCGGCCCAATTTGTTGAACTGGCAGGTTTTCCTTATCATGCATTAGATACATATTTACCAAAACTTGTACGAGCCGGACAAAGAGTTGCAATTTGTGAGCAGCTTGAAGACCCAAAGCTCACAAAAAATATTGTTAAACGTGGTGTTACAGAGCTTGTTACGCCTGGAGTTTCGTTAAACGATAACGTACTTGAACATAAAGAAAATAATTATCTGGCATGTGTAAATATTGATAAAAAAGAAGGAGGAATTGCTTTTCTAGATATATCTACAGGTGAATTTTTTACTGCTGAAGGTAGTTTTGATTACATAGATAAACTTTTATCAAGCTTTAAACCAAAAGAAGTATTGGTTGAAAGAAGCAAACAAAATATTTTTAAAGAACTATTTGGCTCAAGATTGTACGTTTATCCACTTGAAGATTGGGTATTTACAAAAGATTCTAGCATTGAAAGGCTTCTTAAACAATTTGATACTCAATCGCTTAAAGGCTTTGGTGTTGAAAATTTAATTGTAGGAAATATTGCTGCAGGCGCAATTTTGCAATATTTGGATATTACTCAGCACACAGAAATAAAACATATTACAAAAATAAACAGAATTGAAAAAGATCATTTTGCCTGGCTAGATAAATTTACAATCAGAAATTTGGAAATTTTATCATCAGTTAACGAAGGCGGAAAATCGTTAATAGATATAATTGACAGAACAAACTCGCCAATGGGCGCCAGATTAATGAAAAGATGGCTTGTTCTTCCTTTAAAAAATATCAAGCCAATTAACGATAGATTAAATATTGTTGAAAATTTTGTTAATAATTCAAATCAGAAATCTGAAATAGAAAAAAACATCAAGCAAATTGGTGATATTGAGCGCCTTATATCAAAAGCTGCTTTATTAAGAGTAAATCCTAGAGAAGTAGTTCAATTAAAAAATTCTTTAAAAGCAATTATTCCAATAAAAAATATTTGTAATGAATCTGGCCAGAGTAATTTAATAAAAATTGCAGAGCAACTAAACCCTTGTTACTCTATAATTGAAAAAATTGAAAATGAAATAAATGAAGAGCCTCCAGTTCAAATTAATAAAGGAAACGTAATAAAAGAAGGCGTTTGTGAAGAACTTGACGATTTAAGAAAAATAATGTATTCCGGAAAAGATTATTTAAAAAAAATGCAAGAAAGAGAAACTCTTGAAACCGGAATTCCATCATTAAAAATTGGCTTTAATAATGTTTTTGGTTATTATTTTGAGGTACGAAATAGTCATAAGAACAAAGTACCTGAAGGCTGGATAAGAAAACAAACTTTAGTTAGCGCCGAAAGATATATCAGCGAAGAACTTAAAGAATATGAATCAAAAATACTAGGCGCCGAAGAAAAAGTATTAGCTATAGAAACTAAATTATATAATGATTTAGTTTTAAGTTTAAGCGATTATATTTCTACTATTCAGCTAAATGCATCATTAATCGGACAACTGGATTGTTATATTTCTTTTGCAACAGTTTCAATTGAAAATAATTACACAAAGCCGGAAATTAACGAAAGTAAAATAATTGATATAAAGCAAGGGCGACATCCGGTAATAGAACATCAACTACCTGAAGGAGAAAACTATATTACAAATGACGTAATGCTTAACGATAATGATCAACAAATAATAATAATTACCGGCCCTAATATGGCGGGTAAATCGGCATTACTAAGACAAACAGCATTAATTGTATTGTTGGCACAAACAGGCTGTTTTGTTCCGGCTATAGAAGCAAAAATTGGTTATGTTGATAAAATTTTCACACGAGTTGGTGCTTCTGATAATATTTCTTTAGGAGAATCAACATTTATGGTGGAAATGAACGAAGCTTCAAGCATTTTAAATAATATTTCTGATAGAAGTTTGATTTTATTCGATGAACTTGGAAGAGGAACAAGCACTTATGATGGAATTTCAATAGCTTGGGCAATAGTTGAATATATTCACGAACAACCAAACGTTAAAGCAAAAACACTGTTTGCAACTCATTATCACGAACTTAACGAAATGGAAAAATCATTTTCGGGAATTAAAAATTTTAATGTTTCGGTTAAAGAACTAGAGAATAAAATTATTTTTTTACGTAAATTAAAAAAAGGAGGAAGCGAACATAGTTTTGGAATTCATGTTGCTAAAATGGCAGGAATGCCAAAAAGCATTGTTAATCGCTCAAATAAAATTTTAGAAAGCCTTGAACAAAGCAGAAATAAAAAAACACCTTCAAAACAAGTAGATCAAATTGCTAAAAACAGAGAAGGATATCAATTAAGTATTTTTCAATTAGACGATCCGGTTTTAAAGCAAATTAGAGATGAAATTTCTACAATAGATATTAATAATTTAACTCCGGTTGGAGCTTTGAATAAATTAAACGAAATTCAAAAAATAATAGGGCTGAAGAAATAATAAATTTCAACTTTGAAAATTATTTTAAGATTCACATAATAAAACTTAACATAAAGCAATTATTATATAAGGGCTGCTTATTTTATGATATGTATTCTATATTTACTCTT
>JAFGWC010000142.1 GCA_016937695.1 Bacteroidales bacterium | reverse complement strand
GTAACTATGGCGGCTTATTTTTTACTTTATATCGGTTAAACATTTTTAATCTTATTTAAAAGGATAATTTAAGATGTTTAAAGATATTTATATTTTTTTAATTATTCTACTATAAAAATAGAAATAAAATTTTAAAATCTCCGAAAAATCAGTTTATCAGCACTTTATAGATTAAAATGTTTGTTTTTAAAAAGTAATACCGAACTGTTATCATAGCCTCGTCCCGATTTTTTCGGGATAACAAAGATTAAAATCTCTTAATACCGATGCATCGGCACTAATCATTCGGCATTATACTAATATTTTTTTGAAAAATTTGATAGCGGTTTAGTATAAACTGCATAAAATAAGCTGAGCGGGAGATAATTCCCTTTTATTTTTACCTATTTTTGTCAGGATTAATTAAATGAATGTAAATAAACAAATGTATTTTATTAAAACTTACTAAATTTGAAAATATCTATGATCTTTGACGTTTTTTGAATAAGTATCGTCAATAAAATTGTTGTTTATTTTTTTGTGTAAACACATTGCGTTTATTTCCAATTTAGCTACACGGTTTTTATTAATTTTAATTTAAAGTAAATCAAAATATTTAAATCAGCAAAAATAAATTAAAGAATTAATTGTGAAATATTATTTATGATTTATGAATTTTTAATTACTAATTACTAAATGAGCATTGTAAATAGTGTTTATTGTGCATTAACTTTTAACATGCGCTGCTTCTATCATTAAATTGTGTAATTCGGTGTTTTTAATAAATGGTTTTAAAAGTTCGCTTCCAGGTCCATACATTGCAAGTTCTACATAATCAGCCGAATGGTCCATATCTATCCAACCAACCGAATTACGTATTTTTTGCATTTCTGCCATGTATTTGTATGGTAAATGACGTGGATTGTACAATCCTTCTTCATTAGCGTTAAAATCTAAATAAAAATTTAAGAGTTTTTTTGCTTCTTCGGTTTCAGGCGCAAAACCGTTTGCATAATTTATTCTTTCTTTAACTTGTGATATCGATGTTTCTTTTCCTATTCCGTTTAAAATCCATTCGTTTGTATGTTTATAGTTTTGAATGCTGTCGAATTTCGCGTCTGCATCTTTGCCATAAACCACACCCGGATTTGAATTGCCATGGTCGGTTGTAATAATCACTAATGTATTTTCATCTTTTTCTGCAAAATCAATTGCAACTTTAATAGCTTCATCGTGTGCAACTTGGTCGTAAATTAATCCGGCAATATCGTTTCCGTGAGCCGCCCAATCAACTTTTCCTGCTTCTACTTGTAAAACAAAACCTTGCTCATTATCTTTCATGCAATCTATTGCTTTTGCAGTCATTTCTGCCAAACTAGGAATTTCTTTTGTTAGTTCTTTATTATTCTCTTTGTCTTTAGAATATGGCAAAGCTTCATAATCAAAAATGCCAAGTATTTGTTTTTCTGATGAAGAATTAATCATTTGTTCTCTGTTTTTAACAACAGTATATCCTTTTGCTTCAAATTCGGCATACATATTACGCTTATCTTTTCTATATTTAGATGAAAAATACTTATCGCCGGCGCCCATCATCACATCAAAGTTAAGCTTTAAATATTTCTCAGCAATTTCGGCCTGATTTCCTCTGTTTTTCTTATTTACACAAAAACCTGCCGGAGTTGCATGTGTAATTGGTACAGTTGTTACACATCCTGCTTTTTTACCGATATTTTTAAACTTTTGCCAAATAGGTAAATGCTCTTCGCCATTAGCCGAAACATTTAACGAGCCGTTTGGCACACGAACACCTCCGCCCCACGACGAACTAGCAGCTGCCGAGTCTGAAACTATTGAAGAAGCCGAAGCCATATCCATTAATGCCCTGTTTACTTTGTTTTCGCGATATAATTGCAACCAATTTGTGCCTATTCCTGTTTTGCGATTTAAGTATAAATCAGCCATATTTAATGTGCCAATACTCATTCCGTCGCTTATTATTATAATGATGTTTTTGGCTTTTGCGCCTTTAAACTTTCTTTCTAAATCCTGATTTAAAGCTATTGCTTCGAAAGGATTAAACATTATAGTTCCTAATGCTAGTGCACTATTCTTAAAAAAGTTTCTTCTCTTCATGTTGATTTTTTATTAATCGGCTAAAGTAATAAAAAAACAAAACACCTATATTAATTTTTGCAAATATTAATATGGTGTTCTGTTCTTATAAATAAATTGTGGAGTATTATTATCTTAATTTAAGAATCGCTTTTATTATGGATTCTGCAAATTAATTTATTCCATTTTCCTATGATTTTTATTCCTTCTTTGGTCTTCCGTGTAATCCCATTGTAGCCAAACCACCTTTAGAAGTTTCTCGGTAAAGGCTGGGTAAATCGTGTCCTGTTTGTTCCATCACTTCAACCACATTATCAAAAGGCACCATATGGCGTCCGTCAGAATGAATTGCGTATAAAGCCGAGTCTAAAGCTCTTTGCGCACCAAAAGCATTTCGCTCGATACAAGGCACCTGAACCAATCCGGCAATAGGGTCGCATGTTAATCCCAAATGATGTTCTAAACCCGACGATGCGGCATATTCAATCTGATACATTGTGCCTCCAAGTAATTGAGCACAAGCCGCTGCTGCCATAGCACAAGCTGTTCCTACTTCACCTTGGCAACCAACTTCAGCGCCCGAAATAGAAGCATTTTCTTTTATCAGATTTCCGACTAAACCGGCAACCAAAAGCGCTTTTAATATTCTTGTTTCCGAAAATTCGTATTTTTTGTAGAAAAGGTACATTACTGCCGGCAATATTCCTGACGAACCACAAGTTGGAGCCGTTACAACTCTTCCTGCGGCAGCATTTTCTTCAGACACAGCAAGAGCATAGGCGAATAAAAAAGTATCGTCTTCGGCAAATTTATTTTGCATTTTTGCTTTTACATGATACGATGGGGCTTTTCTTCTCAAATTCAGAACTCCTGGCAGTGTGCCGTCAGTTTCAAGTCCTCGGTATATTGCTGATTTCATTACTTCCCAAACTTCTTTCATATAATCGAGAATAGTTTCGCCCTCTACTTTTAAAACATACTCCCACAGAGTTCCGCCATTTTTTTCGAGATGTGAAATTATATCTGCCATTGTTGTTTCGGGATATATGTCTCTTTCGTCTTTGCCGGTGTTTTTATCTATTATTTCTCCGCCACCCACACTGTAAACTTCCCATTCGTCTATTTTTTTATCAGCAAAATATGCTTCAAATATCATCCCGTTAGGATGTAATGGCAATTCTTCTTCGGGCTTCCAAAATATCTCTGTTGGTTTGGGCAATGTTTTTTCAATAATGTAATCTGTCATGTGCCCTTTGCCTGTAAGTGCAAGGCTTCCATACAGATATACTTTGAAAGAATCTGCATTAGTGTTTTTTTTGGAAAATATTTCTGCTGCACTTTTAGGTCCCATCGTGTGGCTGCTTGATGGTCCGTTTCCAATCCGGTATAGATATTTTATTGATTCCATGTTAGTTAAAATAAAAGATGAAAGTATAAAGATAAAGTAAAAATCGGGAAATTATTATATAAAAAAATGCTATTTATTTAAACTTTGGCCTATCTACCAATGCAGAAAAATTATACCACTTCAGGGTTTTTATAATATTTTTTTGACTATTATTTTTTCAAAATGCAACAGATTTTTATTTAAAGGTTTTTGTTCTGATCTTTGTATAATCAAGGACTTTCTATAAGACCAGACAGGTTTTTAAAACCTGCTTGGTCTGGATTTAAGCCTGCAAGGGCGAAATGTTTTATAAAAATCTGCAAAATCATCTGATGAATAAATTTAGTGAAATTTTAGATTTAATATCCTGAAACACAGCAAATTAAAAACACATCAGCTGATTAAGTTTTTAAATTTATTTATTTTTATTTAGAATAAATTCGATATTCATTTTTAGTTCAGGTATATATTTTTCTACAGTATTCCATACAGCCAAAAGATCTACCCCAATATAATCGTGAATTAAAATGTCCCGCATTCCTGCAATATCTTTCCATGGTATGTTTTTATTTTCTTCTCTAAATTCTTTTGGTAGCTGTTTTGTGGCTTCACCTATAATTTCAAAATTTCTAATAACAGCATCTTGTACAATTTCATTTTTTAGAAAATCTTTTTCTGTCATATTTATTGTGTAGGATACTATTTTATTCACACACAATAGAATATGTTCAATATAAATGAAATTGTCTTTAGTCTTGATAAATTATTTGTAAATCTTTTTCTATATAAGTTTTTAGTTTAGGATGCAGCGAATTTTTAGTAACTAAATCAACTTTAATTTTTATTCTTTCTGATAATTCGTTTGTTATTCTTGATAAATCAATTAAAGTTATTGGTTTTTTAAAAGAAACAAGAATATCTAAATCGCTTTCTGGTGTATATTCATTTCTTGCATAAGAACCAAATATTCCAATTATTTCTGGCTTGTAAACCAATAAATAGTTTATTATTATTTTTTCTAAACTCTTTTTCATTATGAGAGAAATAGTAATATTTTATGTAAAGTTAAAAAAAATAACAAAACAAAATATATTTGTATTGTTATATTTTTATATCTGCAAAGCAGCTAAATGTATAATCAAGGACTTTCTATAATACTAGGCAGGTTTTTAAAACCTGCTTGGTCTATTATTTATTTTTTCCAGAAAATAGGAGTAAAAATTATCATTACGGTAAATAGTTCTAATCTACCAAGCATCATTAAAAATGAAAGTACCCATTTACCGGCGTTAGGTATGTTTGCAAAATTATCCATTGGGCCAACAGAGCCAATCCCGGGACCAATATTTCCGAGCGAAGCAATAACAGAGCCCATTGCAGAATCTATTTCCAAGCCCATGCTTGCCATTACAACAGAGCCGGCAACAAATGTTAAAATGTAAAATACAATAAAGGCTAAAACGTTTGTAATTATTTTGGGGTCAACGGCTTTGTTGTTTAATCTTACAGGAATTATAGCATTTGGATGTAGTAATCGTTTAAATTCCTGATAGCTGTTTTTAAAAAGCAGAACAATACGAACAATTTTTATTCCGCCACCTGTTGAACCTGCCGAACCACCAAAAAACATGATTGAAAAAGAAATTATTGCTGCTAATGATCCCCAAGCAAGGTAATCTGCAGTTACAAAACCAGTTGTTGTAATTAAAGAAACAACTTGAAATAATGCATCTCTAAAAGATTTTTCAAATCCGGTAAAATTTTTATTTGAAACAATAATTGTAGTTAGTATTAATGTAAATATTAATATAAATCCTATATAATATCTGAACTCTTCGTTTTTATATACTTTTTCAAATTTAAGTTTAAGAGCAAAATAAGAAAGAGAAAAATTTACGCCGGCTATAATCATGAAAATAGTTATAACATATTGAATATAAGCAGAATCATAATATGCAATGCTGGCTTGTTTAGTTGAATATCCGCCGGTTGCCATAGTTGTAAAACTATGATTTATTGAATCAAAAAAATCCATTCCACCGGCATAAAGCAAAATAATTTCAATTACTGTAAAAAGAGAATATATTCCCCAAAGTCTTTTAGCTGTTTCTTTTACTCGTGGATGTAATTTATCTGCCGTTGGTCCGGGCACTTCGGCAATAAAAAGCTCCATTCCGGCAATTCCAAGCATTGGAAGTACAGCCAAAGACATTACAATCATTCCCATTCCGCCCATCCATTGAGTAATGCTTCGCCAAAATAATATTGATTTAGGTAAAGATTCTATGTCGTTTAAAATTGATGCGCCTGTTGTTGTAAAACCTGACATTGTTTCAAAAAAAGCATCAGTAAAAGAAGTAATTGAACCATCAAAAATAAATGGTAATGAACCGAATAAGGAGAATACGACCCAAACTAAACTTACAATAAGATAGCCTTCTCTTTTGCCTATTTGTTTTGAAGCTTTATTAGTATTAAACCAACCAAAAGCGCCTATTACAAAAGTTATTAATGTAGGAACTATTAATGCATAAACAGGTTCAGAATATATTATTGCAACAATAGTGGATAGAAATAGAAAAAAAGACTCTATGAAAAGCAAAGAAGCCAGAATTCTGAAAACCATCTTTAAGTTTATCATTTTAAATTACTTAAAAAGTTGATTTACTTTTTTTATAGCTATAGGCAATGTAAATACTATCACTTTATCGCCTACCAATAACTGAGTTTCGCCTTTAGCAATAAAGCTCGAATTGCCTCTCACAACACCTCCTATTATTGCATCTTTAGGAAATTTCAAATCTTTAATTTTATTTCTTGTAACAACACTGTTGTTATGTACAACAAGTTCCAACGCTTCTGCATCAGTAGATGTAACACATTGAACTGTTGCCACTTCGGCACTCATTGTGAAACCATAAATATGGCTTGCAGCTATTAATTTTTTATTAATAACCGAATCTATACCCATGTTTTCAGCAATTTGTATATATTCAAGATTTTCAATTTCAGCAATAGTTTTTTTAACTCCAAATTTTTTGGCAATAAGGCATGTTAATAAATTGGTTTCAGAATTTCCTGTAACTGCAATAAAAGCATCCATTTCTTTTATACCTTCCTCAATTAATACGTCAATATCAGTTCCATCTGAATTTACAACCAGTGTGTTATTTAAAAAATCGGCTAGTTCAAAACTTTTCTCTTTATTAATTTCTAAAAGTTTTACGTTTAACTTGTTTTCAAGAGTTTTGGCAGTTTTTTTTCCAATTCTGCTACCACCAAGTATCATTACATTTTTAATATTAAAGTTTCTTCCGCCAATATATGTAATCAATTGATCTATACCTGCTTTACTAGTAATTATGTATAATGTATCGTTTTTTTGAAATCTGTCGTTGCCATGAGGAATAATTGTTTTAGATTCTCTTGTTATCGCAACGGTTCTGTAATCAAATGGTTCGTTATCTTCGGCTGCCTCTTTTAATGTTTTTCCAATTATAGGAGAATTCTTTTTTAGCCTTAAAACATATAATGATAAAAAGCCTGATGAAAAATCGAACTTTTTGCTTGTTGCCGATTGCTCTATTAATGAAACAACTTCTTCGCTAGCCAAAATTTCAGGATAAACAATTGAATCAATGCCCATTTCTGTAATAAATTCTCTATTTTTCGGCTCTAAAAATTCGTGATTATTAACTCTTGCAATTACTTTTTTTGCTCCAAGTTTTTTTCCTAAAATTGCAGCTGTAATATTTATTTCTTCAATTGGAGTTACGGCAATAAATAAATCTGCTCTTTTAATATCAGCGTCTTTTAATGTTTCAATCGATGTTGCAGAGCCTTTTACCGTTAAAAAATCAAAATGAGAATCAATAACTTGTAATTTATTTTCATCATTATCAATTACAATTATGTCATGATTAACATTATACAACATTTTTGCAAGATAAGTTCCAACTTCGCCTGCTCCTGCAATAATTATCTTCATCTATATTTTAGTTATTAAATTTTCAAATTATATTTCAAATCTTTTTAAAAGATTTTTTATTCTACTTGCTTTTTCTTTCAGAATTATTTCTGTATTTGCTTCAATTAAAAGTCTTAAGTAGGGCTCAGTGTTCGAAGGTCTTATATTAAACCACCAATCTTTAAATTCTATTCTGTATCCGTCAAAATCATAAAAAGCGGTAAGTTTTTCTTCTTCTGTCAAAGTATCTTTAAGAAGTTCCATAGCTTCTTTTTTGTTTTCAATTTTTAAATTTAACTCGCCGGAACTGTAATACTTATTAATTTTTTCAATCAAATTTGAAATTGCTATACCTTCCGATTTAAGATTGTTCAGAATTTCAAGAACAATTAAACTCATTAAAATGCCTGAATCTGAGAAATAAAAATCTTTGAAATAATAATGCCCGGCTAATTCGCCTCCAAATAATCCGTCAATTTCTCTTAATTTTACTGATGCAAAAGCTCTTCCAACTTTCCACATAACAGCCTCACCACCTTTTGATTGTATATATTCAGTAACAGATTTTGATGTTCTAATATCATGTAAAACTTTTGGTTTAATTGAGCTTTCATTTTTAAGAAAATGCTCTGCAAGCACTGCTATCATCAAATCCGGCTGTATAAAATTTCCTTTTTCGTCAATAAACATAACTCTGTCAGCATCTCCATCGAAAATTAAACCAATATCACATTTTTGGTCTATCACTAATTTTTTTATGTCATTTGTATTAGCTTCAACCAAAGGATTTGGATCATGACTTGGGAAATTTCCATCTAATTCATTATTAATATAAATCGGAGTATCGCCCAAAATATCTTTAATCAATAAAGCAGACATACCATTTGATGAGTCTATTCCAACTTTTAAATTTGAAATATCTGTTAAATATTTATGCAAAAAGCTTATATAATCATTTTTTACATCAAATGAAATAACTTCACCTTTTTTTTCTGCAATTACAATTTCTTTAGTGTTTACCAGATTCTCAATTACATTTAAACCTGCATCATAACCAATTGGCGAAGCATCTGTACCTGAAACTTTTATACCATTATATTCTTTACTGTTATGCGATGCAGTAATCATTACAGACGCATCGAAATGATGTTTTGCGGTTAAATAATAAATCATTGGTGTTGTTGCTAAACCAGCATTATAAACATTGGCCCCACTATCAATTATTCCTTTAACAAGATATTCATAAATTTCTGGAGATGAAACTCTTACATCTCTTCCAACCAAAATTTTGTCTGTTTTTAATAGTGAAGTTAAAAAGAAACCAATTTTATAAACATCATTTTTATCGAAATCAATATTATAAATTCCTCTTATGTCGTATGCGTGAAAAAATTTACTCATTAAAATGGATTTTAATTTAAACCAAAAGTTAGATAAAATAAGGAATTTTGTCCTTATTTCGTATTTATTTAAAAGGCCGAAAATAAATAATATTTATTATTAAGTCTAAATTTTTTTATAAAATGTAGTAAATATCAGTTAAAATAGCAATATATATTACAAAAAATTGTTGAATTAATTAATTAATTAAAGGAAATAGTATTTTTAACACAAAACGACTATTAGTTAGAATGTTATTAAAGTATACAATTAATCGTTCATTTTAAATTGTTCTCTTCTTGCCATTTTTCAACTTTTTATTGTTATTTTTATCTCAAAAAGTGGTAACCGTATTTTAGGCATTTACAATTCCCCATTGTCTTAATCCTTTATACCACAATAAATAAAAGATAATGCAATGCGATTAGAAGATTTTGGATATTATAATAAACTTGAAGAATTTAGAACTAAAAATAATCTTGATGGATTTGAGATTGGAAGAGTTATTGCAGAACATAAAGAAAGATACATTGTTAAAACATCTAAAGATGAATTTGAAGCTGAGATAACGGGAAATATGCGTTATGCTGCCAAAAGCCGTGTTGACTTTCCTGCTGTTGGCGATTGGGTTGCGCTGTTAACTTATGAATCTGATTTTGCATTAATTCACCAAATATTACCAAGATTCTCAATTCTTAAAAGACAAGCAGTTGGACAATTCGGCGAAGTTCAGATTATAGCAACAAATATTGATTATGCTTTTTTTGTACAAGCTGTTGACAGAGATTTTAATATCAATAGACTTGAAAGATATCTGACAATTTGTAACTCTTCAAAAGTTAATCCGATAATAGTACTTAGTAAAATTGATTTAATAAATGAGCAACAACTTTCTGAAATATTGACTAATATAAAAGTTAGAATTAAAGATGTTCCGATTATTGCAATAAGTAACGAATCGCAAGATGGTTATGATAGAATAAAAACATCTATTGAAAAAGGAAAAACATATTGTATGCTTGGTTCTTCCGGTGTCGGAAAATCCACTCTTTTAAATAATCTTTCCGGTAAAACTATAATGAAAACCGATACAATAAGCCAGATTACAAATAGAGGGAAACATGTTACAAGCCACAGAGAATTAATTATTTTGGAAAATGGCGGAATATTAATTGACAATCCAGGAATGAGAGAAGTAGGTGTTGCCGATTCAACAAGCGGATTAGAAATAACTTTTGACAAGATTGTTCAGCTTTCTAAAAACTGCAAATTCAAAGATTGCACTCACACAAATGAAGTAGCTTGCGCAATTATTAAAGCTGTTGAAACAGGAAAAATAGATAAAGCTTCCTACGAAAATTACATGAAAATTGAAAAAGAGAAAGCGCATTTTGATTCCACAATTGCTGAAAAAAGAAAAAAAGATAAAACTTTTGGAAAAATAGTAAAAGATTATTATAAGAAAGACATTAAACAAAGAAAAATTTAAGTACACCAACATTAGAGCAGATTTAGAAATGATAAATCTAAAACAAATACTAATAAGTTTATTGTTGTTAAGTATAATTATTTCTTTAACTTCCTGTAATATACTCAAACCTAAAAATAAAATATCCGAATATCGAAAACAAATAGTCAGAATGCATCCAAAATTAGAAGCTTTTATGAATTCTTAGCATCAGATTACGTTGAGAACTTTATTAACAAAACGCACACTTTTTCAGTAAATTAACAATACTTTCGCATTGAAAGTACGGAGTCAAAAATAAGTAAAACTATCATTACTATTATAACGCTTAATTATAATCCCGCATACATATAACTATAGCTTGAATATAGGCCGAATTATGAAGAAACTGCTAAATATATTGATTCTTTTTTTACTAATCTTAGGTGCTTGTATAACTACAAGACAAAACCCAGTATTTTTGGGCGGATGGAAAGATAAAGATTATGATTTTTTCGAAACAATAGAGCACAATTCTTCTGGCGACTATCTTGGCGAAATAACATCAATTAAATGGGGCGGAATGGACATAAAAGATAAATATCAATGGATTAGAAACCCTAAAAACATGATTAAATTTATTAATACAATAGAATATATCGGGCTAAAAAAATTTATCAGTAAAAAAGAGTATAATGAAAAACTTTTTGAAGATCACTACTGGGATTTTGACTGGGAAGGAAAATCGCTGAATGATATTTGCAAAACATTAATTTGTTGCTATAAAGACACATTAGGACAAGATAAATATTATCAAGAGTTTTGGCTGAGAAGGAAAAAGGAACAAAACGATAAAGTAGTTTACAAAATCCTAAATAAAATTGATAAAATTTATAATTCTAGTATAGAAAAATCACATAATAAATTTGTTAATTATGATACAACACTTTTCAAGCTTTTAAGTTTTGATATAAATTTAAATAATGCTGATAGCATTGAAAAACTTTCGATTATTAAAGATTATTTCGGCTATTTGATTGATTTAGACATAAATCATTCTGCTTACAATTTAATTTTTGAAATGCGTGAGTATCAAGATTTACGTTTAAACCGTGATAGCTTAATGAATGTTTTAAAACCAGACACATTAGCAGAAGATTTATATTGGAAAGTAAGGAATGATGCAAAATGGATTAAATCATACAAAGATAATGGCCCATAAAAGACAAATTAAAATTAACTCTAAACATACATATATCTTAAATATTCTATTTACTTTTATCTTAAATTTGTATTCTGAAATAAATACATAAAAAAAATTATGGATAAAGAAAATATAGAAGAACAGCCCAATAATCCCTTGCATGGAATAAAACTAATAACAATATTAGAATATCTTGTAGAAGAATATGGTTGGGAAGAGCTTGGAACTCAGATTAATATTCGTTGTTTTAATTTTGAACCTTCTATTAAATCTTGTCTTAAATTTTTAAGAAAAACACCTTGGGCAAGAGAAAAAGTTGAACAATTATATTTGAAAACCAAATATTATGAGAAGATAAAAAAAATCAATAAAAATTTATCTTTATCGAATAAATGAGTAAACTCACACTTAATATATAGATATTTTTTGTAGTATAATGAATATTAGTATTTTTACGTTATTAATAAAAACATTTTAGATATTTTGATTTTTATTTGACTTTAATACAACAACTTAAAATAATTTCATAATTGAAGTTTTCTTAAAACGTTTAATTTAATTTATAGTTAATTAATATGACTGCAAAAAAATCCATTGTTTACATTTCGAAACTTTTACGCAAATTAAACAAATCTACTTTAACTCCATGGATTTTTGGCATTATAGTATCCATTTTATTTTTCATACTTTTTGAAACATTAATATACTTTAAGCAACAAGAAATTTATTCAAAAACCGAAAGAGATGCTATTTCTTATGGAAGTAAGTTAATTTCATCAATGAATAGAGAGCTTAATGCCATAATTTATCTTACTCATGGTATTGACGCTTATATTAAAGTACGTAACAAAAACCTAAATCCGGATGAATTTGAAGCTATCCTAAAAGAAATTAGTCAAAATTCTAAACTTATAAGAAATCTGGCAGTAGCAAAAGGTACTGTTGTGATTTTTGTTGAACCACTAGAAGGAAATGAAAAAATAATGGGTGTTGACTATAAAAAACTTCTGGCTCAATGGCATTTAGTTCAAAAAGCTATCAATACAAAAAAAGGAACGTTAGCCGGACCTGTTAATCTAGTTCAAGGCGGTGTTGCTTTAATTTATCGAAAACCTATCTATATTAATGATAATTATTGGGGAATAATTTCTACTGTTATTGATATAAATAAATTATTCACTGCCTCTTTCAACGAATTAAATGATAAAGGATATAAATTTTCTATTCGCGAAAACTCGGGTTTAAAAGAAAAGAAAATTATTTATGGCAATAAAGACTTATTCGAAAACAGCAAAGCTGTTTTTATGTCTGCATCAATACCAAATGGTACTTGGGAATATTCAATTATATCTGAACAATACAATTCTATTGTAAAAACATTAAATATTTATCATTGGTCAGCTCGTTTAATATCTATTATAATTTTAATAATAGCTGCTCTTTTAATAAGATTAAGAAGGAAAAATATTGAAAGAAAAATAAAATATCATTTGCTTTCCGAAAATTTATCTAATATAATTTGGGTGAAAAGCTTAGATACAAATAAATTCACATTTATAAGCCCATCAATAAAAGAATTTTTAGGCTTTACAGTAAACGAAGTTATTGCAAACAAATGCGATAATCCTTATGATAATACAAAAATTCAATTTTCAATCACTGATGAAATTAAAAAAGAAGTTGAAGACTTAATTGCAACTCATTCGTTTTCAAAAAGTAAAAGATTTGAATATATCCAACAACATAAAAACGGTAAAAATCTTTGGGTAGAAACTGAAGTAAAAATATTACCAGACAGCAATAAAATCCCAACTGAATTATTAGGAATTACAAGAATTATTGAAGACCGAAAACAAATTGAAAATAAACTTCGTGAAAGTGAAGCCAGATTAAGAACAATTATCAATACAACTTCTGCAGGAATTTCAATTATTGATGTTGACGGATTACTGCAATATACAAATCCAAACAGCATTAACATACATGCTTATTCACAAGAAGATATAATTGGAACTCATTTTAAAAATATTGTGCATCCTGATGATATAGAACTTGTTAAACAAATGATTTTGGATATCACAAATAACAATAAGAATTTTATAAACAGCGAATTAAGACTTATTCATAAAACAACAAAACAAAATATTTGGATAAATATAAATGCAACTAGATATCCTAAAAATGACAGTCAAGATAAAGTCAGCATATTAATTGTTTTTCAAGATGTAAGTAAACAAAAGGAAAATGAACAGAAACTTAAAGAAGTGATTGTTACGAAAGACAAATTCATATCAGTTTTAGCACACGATTTAAAAAGTCCTTTTAATTCAATCCTTGGACTTTTAATGTTACTAAAGAAAAATATAGATAAATATAATGCTGCTAAAGTTAAAAAATTAATAGATAATGTTTATAATGCTTCTGAAAACACATATTTCCTTTTAGAAAATCTTTTAGAATGGGCTAGAACACAGGAAAATAGAATCCCTTTTAAAATCGAGAAAATAGAATTAAATTCTATTGCTAAGGATTGTATCAGACTAATGTCTAATCAATTAGAAACTAAAAAAATTAATATTATACAACAAATTCCTGAAGAACTTATTGCTACGGCAGATGGCGAAATGGTAAAAACTATTCTTAGAAACCTAATTTCAAATGCTATAAAGTTTACTCCTGCCGAAGGAGAAATTATTTTAACTGCAATATCAAACGACAAAGAAGTTGAAATAACTGTTTCCGATAACGGAATAGGCATGGATGAGAGAACAGTTACTTCTTTATTTAAAGTAGGTAAAACTAAATCAAATATTGGTACAGGAGGTGAAATAGGAACCGGTTTTGGCTTAATAATTTGCAAAGAATTTGTTGAAAAACAAAGTGGTAAAATTTTGGTAAAAAGCAAATTAGGACAAGGAAGTTCTTTTATATTCACTTTACCATCTTCTGAAAATTCAAATAAAAATTTAATTAAACCATAATCTCATTTCCTCGCCCATCTTTATACATTTTGATATTTTCTACAATTCCCTTTAACAGTCTTATTCTACTATCTTTTGAAGTCCAAGCTATATGAGGAGTTATAATAATATTATCTAATTTCAATAAAGGATTATCAATATTAATAGGCTCATTTTCAGCAACATCTATTGCTGCAGCTCTAATTTCTTTGTTTTTTAATGCATTATATAAATCTTTTTCATTCAAAATTCCACCTCTTGCTGTATTTATTATAATTGCATCATTTTTCATTTTCTTAAATTCATTTTCAGTAAATAAATTCAAAGTGTTCTCAGATAAAGGCGCATGAATGCTTATTACATCACTTCTTTTAATTAATTCTTCAAATTCAACTCTATCATCATTATTGTAGTTAATGCCTTTTCGTTTTCCTACTAAAACATTCATTCCAAAAGCTTTTGCTATTTCAGCAACTCTTTTTCCAATAGTTCCAAAACCTATAATTCCTAAGTTTTTTCCTTTTAAATCAACAAAAGTATGATTTAACATAGTAAATATCGGCGATTTAGACCAATTGCCTGATTTTGACTCGTTTGCAAACTCTACAATTGAATTTTGAAGTGCAAGTATTAAGCTTAATGTATGCTGAACAACAGCCTCAGTTGAATAATTTTTAACATTTGCAACAATAATAT
>JAFGWC010000141.1 GCA_016937695.1 Bacteroidales bacterium | reverse complement strand
ATAGCATTAGTAATTTTAATTTAAGTACAAATATTTACGATTTAACAAATCTTGGAACAGAAACTGAAATAATTTATACTTCAAAATCATTTCTTGCATTTGCTAATATGTCTTATGCACAAAGAATTAGCGAAGATATTTATTCAGCAGAACAGGCTTATATTTCTGTTCATGATGATATGATTACTTGGGCGCCTGCTTTAACTGCTAATTTTGGTCTTAGCTATTTAGTAAAAGGATTTTCGGCTTCTGTTTTAGGTCATTATCAAGGTGAGGTTAAAAGAAGAGATTTAGATATTTATACTGCTGCTGAAATTGCAGACATGGGATTAACAGAATCACCAAGGCCTGATGTAATTGAAAATTGGTTTTCGATTGATGCTAAATTGAGCTATAAAATTAAATCTTTTGAAATTGGAGTTTCTGCAACAAATATTCTAGATACAGAAAATTATTTGGCTAAAAATCTTAAATATCCTTTTGATTACAGAATGCAAGGAAGAAGAATTATGCTAAATACAATTATTTCTTTCTAATTTGCTCATAATCTGATGGTTATAAAAACAGCGTGTTTGAAAAGTACGCTGTTTTTTTATTTGTGTGTGTTATTTATTTCTATCGCTAATAATTTGATTAGCTTGTTCAACCCAAAAATCTCTTTGAATTCGTCCCGGAAAATATTCTATCGCATCAGTAACTTTAATTACTGTATCGATTGTAAAATCGCTTATTTGTTCAATTGTATAAATGCCCAATTCGTTTAATTTTTCTTGGATAAAAGGACCAATTCCTTTTATAATTGTTAAATCTTCTTTATCATTTTCATGAGCAAGTTTAAATCCTAATGCTTCAGCTGCTTCTTCTTTCGATTTAAATTTGGGTTCCGGTTTTGTTAATTTATGTTTTAACTCAAAATGTATTCTTTCGTGCTCAATAAGTTCTTCTTTAAGTTTGTTGCAGGTTTTTTTATGTTCAGATAATTCTGATTTTAAATTTTCAATTTCTTGATTAGATATTTTAATTTTTTCTTTATATGTATTTAGTTCATATTCAGATGATTGGTTATTTTTTGTTCTTTCTGTTTTATTTCTGTTTGCAAACCATCTGGTAAAATAACCAATTAAAAAAGCAACTACAAGCATTATAACTATTTCAAAAATAGCTGTTGGTTTGTCTAGTGGATTTAAATCTTCGAACATGAATTTTAATTTAATTGTTTAATACTTATTTCAACTCTTCTGTTTTTACTTCTTCCTGCTTCTGTATTGTTTTTATCTATTGGTTGATTTTCTCCATTAGATTTAATTTCTATTTGATTTTGGTTTAATCCTGATAAAACAAATAAATTTTTAATCCAAAGAGCTCTTTTTAAGCCTAATTCTATATTTTTTTCTGAACTTCCAATATTATCTGTGTGTCCTGAAATTAGTATATATTTTTCTGATTTTATTATATTATTTACAAAAACAAATATGCTATCTTTAAGATTATCAGATATTTCTGTTTCTGTTTTTGAAAATGGGAAATATATTGTGAGATTTTCAAAATCAAATTTTACAGTTGTGCTGTCTTTTTTTATTAATTGTTCGTTTGGAGTATTTTTTATTATAACAGGTTTTTCAATTTCTTCTGTTTTGCATAATTCTTTTATACCACAAACATACCATTCAATTGAAATGAATGTCCAGATAATAAATATAAAAATCCCTAAAAGTGTTTTCATCTTTTAAATGTACAACTTTTTTTTTATTAATTACAAAGAAATAATCAGAATATTTTTCACAAAAAAAAAAACAGTGTACGAATTAACAACTACTGTTTTATTATTTTATATTAATTTGACTATTAAACAATTAACATATTTATTTTACAAATTTTCAAGAATAAAATCTGTCATCATATTATATAAATGTACTCTTGTATTTCCACCATAAATACCATGATTTCTGTTAGTGTAATAATGCATTTTAAATTGTTTATTAGCCTGAACTAAAGCTTCTGTTAATTCCATTGAATTTTGAACATGTACGTTGTCATCGGCAGTTCCATGAACAAGCAAAAGCTTTGCTTTTAGTTTTTCTACGTGATTTATTGGTGAATTATCATCATATCCACTAGCGTTATCTTGTGGTTTACGCATAAATCTTTCGGTATAAATATTATCGTAATATCGCCAATTTGTAACAGGCGCAACTGCAATTCCGGCTTTAAAATAATCGGCGCCTTTTGTTAGTGCAAGTAGAGTTTCAAAACCACCATAACTCCATCCCCAAATGCCAATTCTTGATGCATCAATATAATTTAAACTTCCTAAATATTTTGCTGCTTCTATTTGGTCAATTGTTTCATACTTACCGAGTTGCAGATATGTCATTTTTCTAAATTCTTCGCCTCTTGCGCCTGTTCCTCTTCCATCAACACAGGCAACAATATAACCTTTTTGGGCAAGTAATTCGTGCCATCCAAAAGACCATCTGTTTTCAACAGATTGCGAGTTTGGACCCGAATATTGATACATCAAAACAGGATATTTTTTTAATGTATCAAAATCTGGCGGCACAATCATATATCCATTTAATTCTATGTTTTCTGATGTTTTAAATTTGAAAAAACTTTTATTTATTCCGCCGTATTCTTTTACTTTTTCAGAAAGAGTTTTATTATCTTCTAATATTCTGATTTCCTTGCCGTTATAATCGTTTAAGCTAACATAGTTTGGCTGATTTATATTTGAAAAATAATTAATGAAATATTTGTAATTTGTACTGAAAACAGCATTATTATTTCCGTGTTTGGGACTGATTTTTTTCTTGTTTTTTCCTTTTATATCTATAGAATAAATTGTATTTAAAAGTGGCGATTCTTCTGCTGATGAATAATAAAATATTTTTTTTTCTTTATCATATCCGTAAAAAGAAATAACATCCCAATTCCCTTTTGTAATTTGATTTACAAGTTTTCCATCCATTGTGTAAAGGTAAATATGTCTGTAACCATCTCTTTCACTTGTAGTTACAAATTGTTTCCCGTCATCTAAAAATTTAATGTCGTCGTAAGTTTCATCGCCAATATAGTACTTGTTTTCATCAGTATAAATAGTTTTTGTATTTCCTGATTCTGCATTTGCCAAAAGTATTTCAAATTTGTTTTGAAGTCGGTTTAATCTAAAAACAGCTAATTCATTAGAATTTTTTGTCCATCTAATTCTAGGAATATAGATATCGGTTTCGGTTCCAATATCAACTTTAATTGTTTTTTGTGTATTGACATAATAAATAAAAACAGAAACTATTGAATTATCTTCACCGGCTTTTGGGTATTTCCATTGTCTGTTTTCTGGATAAAGAATATTATTTTCTAATTTTGGTGATTGACCTGCAAATACAGTCATATCAAATGTTTTAACTTGTGATTCGTCGAATTTTATATATGCAATTTTATTTCCGTCTGGCGACCAGTAAAAAGCTTGATTAAAACCAAATTCTTCTTCGTAAACCCAATCAGGCGCACCATTTCTTATTTTATTTTTTTCGCCGTCTTTTGTTATTGCAATTTCTTTGTTTGTGCTAAAATCTTTAATATAAATGTTATTTTCAAAAACAAAAGCTGCCTGAAAGTCTTTTGGCGAAAGACTTACAAGTTGTTGTTTGTTTTTATCTGAAACAGGATATAATTTTTTTTGATTTATATCCCAAATAAAATATTTTGCAGTATAAGAATGTCTGTAAATTTCTTCGATATTTGTTTCCAAAATTATTTTGGTTTCATTGTGATTAAAAGAATAATCAGGATAATCATCTAAATTTAAATTGCTGATTTTTAGAATTGTATCAACAAAATTTCCTGTTTTATAATCAAATTTTAATATTGAATTACTTTTTCTGTCAATTGTTGAATAATGTATTCCATCATTCATCGAGTTTAATCCGTAAACAGATTTTGGATAAAATGTGTAATTTTTATAAATATCTTCAACAGTTATTTTTTTGAAAGTATTTTGAGCAAAGCTGCTGTTTATTAGCAAGATACCGATAATGAATAAAATTGTTTTTTTCATTTTTTTCAAATTTTTGTTTTACAATATCTATCAAAATTAGTTAAAATTCTTATTTTTTATAATTTTACAGAAATAAATGTTAAACACTACAACAATAAAAAAATATAAATTAATTTAAAATATATAATTATGATATCAACAGTTTATGATAGATTTGTTCGTTATGCAAAAATAGACACTCAATCAAATCCTGATGCAGAAGGTTGTCCGAGTACAAAAAAACAGCTTCATTTGGCTAAAGAATTGGTAAAAGAACTAAATAGTTTTGGACTAAAAGATGTTAGTTTAGATGAAAACGGCTATGTTATGGCAACTTTGCCATCAAATACAGATAAAAAAATTCCAAAAATTGGTTTTATTGCACATATGGATACAGCACCAGATATGAGTGGCGAAGGTGTTGAACCTCAATTAGTTAAAAAATATAATGGTAAAGATATCATTTTAAATAAAGAAAAAAATATTATTCTTTCGCCAAACGATTTTCCTGAGCTATTAAAATATGTTGGACAGGATTTATATACCACAAACGGAACAACACTTTTAGGCGCCGACGATAAAGCCGGAATTGCTGAAATAATGACTGCAATTGAGCATTTGGTTGAGCATCCGGAAATAAAACATGGCGAAATAAAAATTGGTTTTACACCTGATGAAGAAATTGGAAGAGGTGCTGATTTATTTGATGTTAAAAAATTCGGTGCTGATTTTGCTTACACTCTTGATGGTGGAGAAATAGGCGAGTTGGAGTATGAAAACTTTAATGCTTCAATGGCAAAAATTACAATTAATGGAAGAAATGTACATCCGGGAACTGCTAAAAATCAGATGATTAATTCAATTATGATTGGAATGGAGCTAAACTCTATGTTGCCGGTAAACGAACGACCTGAACATACAGAAAATTACGAAGGTTTTTTTATGCTTATGAGCTTTAAAGGAACTGTTGAAGAAACTTCTTTAATGTATATTATTCGTGATCATGATATGGCTAAATTCAAGAAAAAGAATGAATTAATTAAAAATGTTGTTGATTTTTTAAATAACAAATATGGCAAAAATACTATTGTTATGGATTTAAAAGACCAATATTATAACATGAAAGAAAAAGTTGAACCGGTAAAACATATTGTTGATACAGCCGAACAAGCAATGCTTGAACTTGGTATTAAACCAAAAATTCAAGCAATTCGTGGCGGAACAGATGGTTCACGACTTTCGTATATGGGATTACCAACTCCAAATATTTTTGCCGGCGGACATAATTTTCATGGAAAATATGAATATATACCGCTTCAATCTATGCAAAAAGCTGTTGATGTTATTTTAAAAGTAATTGAGTTATATACTAAAAAATAATTGCTTGAAAATTGTTTTTATTGTTATAAAAATGTTTAAAATAAACATGTAAAATTTAAATCTGTCTGACGGCAATAAGCTCTCAGACAGAAATATTTTTTTATAAAAATGCGATAATAAATTTTTGTGAAAATTGTAATTTTAATAATTCATCAATTGAAAATATAATGTCAACATTATAATAAAATAGTGCTTTGAAAAAATAAAATTTCAATATCAATAATGAAAAAATTAAAAACATGGTTAAATAAACCTTTTCCTTTTTACGAAACAGATAGACAAAAAATAACTATTCCATTTTTATTTGCATTGTTTATAATGTTGTTTCTAATTTCTTTTAATCCATCTCAAAATAAAGATTTTGTATTAGACCAATTTCTGAAAGTTCTGGCTTATGGTTCTATAACGTTCATTATCATGATTTTATACAACACACTTTTACCTTTAATTTTTTCTGATGTATTTGACTCTGAAAAATGGAATATTCAAAAAACAATAATTTTTACTTTGTTATCTATAATTTCGATAGGTTTGATAAATGGTTTATTTGCATTTAAATTTGACAATACAGTTAATAGTATAGATATTTTATCTTTTTTACTTTCGGTTCTTTTAAAAACTTTTACTATTGGTTTTTTACCTATAATATTTTTTGTTTTTTTTAGAGAGAAAAATTTGTATAAAAAAAATCACTTAAAAGCTGTCGAAATAATCGAAGAATTAAAGAAATCTAAAAATAATGAACTAAATTATTCTAAAGAAAGAATTATTAAATCAGATAATTCCAATGATGAAATAGAAATTGAATCTAATAATTTATATTGTATTAAGTCCGAAGGCAATTATTGCATGTTGTTTTTCAATAACAATAATTTTGTCGAAAAAAAAATGATTCGTAGTAGTCTTAATAAAATAGAAAAAGCATATAATAATTCAAATAAAATTATCAGATGTCATAAATCTTATATTATTAATCTTGATAAAGTTACAGATATTAAAGGTAATGCAAGAGGATATTATTTTTTTATAGATGAATTGGCTTTTAAAATTCCCGGCTCAAGAAATTTAGCGAAAACATTAATTACAGAGATTAAGAACAATTAGTTTTGAAACTTAAATCTAATAAATACAATTAAACCTTCCTTTTTATCACATTTGTTTCCCATACATCACAATAATTTTATATTTAAAATCGAAATTGCTTTTTTTGATAAAAATTTTATTAATATGAGAAACACGATTCTTTTTATAATTTTAGCTTTATCTGTTCAATTTAAAACATCAGCACAATCTAATTTATATTCATTAGAAATACAGATAATTGGATTAAAAAGCAATAATGGAACAGTATTATTTCAATTATCAAATAATGAAAATGAATTAATCAGTAAAAAAAGTTTAAAAATAATAAATAAACAATGTGTATTTATTATTAACAATCTTAAATCAGGAAAATATTCAATAATATATTTTCATGATGAAAATGAAAATGAAAAACTTGATACAAATTGGCTTGGAATTCCAAGAGAAGGATATGGTTTTTCAAATAATGCTTCAAGTAAATTTGGCCCGCCACCAATTAAAGATAGATTATTTGATATAAATAAAAATATAAAAATAATATTAACAATAAATTACTGAAACTTATGAATAAATCAATAAGTAATTATTTAAAATCTTTTTCTATTCCTTTAGGAATTATTTTACTTGGAGTTATTGTGGGACGCGTGTTTTTTATTATTATGAAAAACTGGGCGTGGATACCAATTGTTTTATTCTATTGGACAGCAATATCTTTGGTTTTATATTTTGATTATAAGAAGAACAGAAAAAAGCCAATTGATTATTTTAAGGCTTACAAGTTTAAAATATCAGCACTAATTCTTTCTTTGCTTGTAGGATTAATTCCATTACCTATATTATTAAAATACTATCATCTTTTTGATACTAACTATCTAATTATCTTATGGTTACTGGTTGCAATTATAAATCCTTTTTTCGAAGAAATTTTTTGGCGTGGATATATGTTGGATATTTCACCAAAAATACCTTTTTGGATTAAAGCAATAGTTTCATCATTGTTATTTGCAGTGGCACATCCTTTAACTTGGGGAATTTTTTCACAAAATATGCTTACAGTTGAAATGTTAATATCAGTTTTTATAATGGGTATAGTATGGTCTTTTGTTTATAAAAAAAGTAAAAGTTTGTTCCTTCCATATTTTTCACATTTATTGGTCGATTTGTTTAACTGTTCTGTGCTTGCTTTTTTAAACTTATTACCTGTAATGTCTAATCTTTATTAATCATTTAAATGAAAAAGTTATATTCTTATAATTTTATTTCGCGGATTATATTTTTGTTGCTTACTCCTGTATTTTTTCAATATTTTGGATTAGGATTTATTTGGCATTCGATTTATTGGGGAGTTATTACAGCAGTTGTTTTAATTTGGGGTGCATTTATAATTTTTTCACCTTTAGTTGGACGAATTGGTTGTGGTTGGTTTTGTTTTATGGGTACTGTAAGCGATTTATCTTCGCAACATTCTATTTTTAAAATAAAATGGCGAAAACCTAAAATATGGATAAGAATGATTTTACTGATTCCATTTTTTGCATCAGCAATAATATTTTATTTTATTAATAAAGAAAGAGGAATTACTCATGATTTTGCATTTCTGTCATCATTTTTAAAACTTGATTTTAGTTTGCATTATCAATATGTTTGGATAATTGATGTTACATCTGCACTTTTATTTGGATTATTGCTTGAACGCCGTTGGGCATGTAAAAATATATGTATAATGGGCACATTATGTTCGGCTGGTGCAAACTATTCCAGACTTATTCCTGTTGTTGATATTAACAAATGTACTTTATGCGGCAAATGTGAAAAGGATTGTTTAGTAAGAATACCAATCATTGATTATATCAATAACAATAATGGTTTAATTACAAATTCTGAATGTATACTTTGTGGAAAATGTGTTGAACTATGTAAATTTGATGCAATAAAAATTAAATTTATTTGGAATAGAAACAAATATAAACAACTAATAACCGAAACTATTTCATTAATTTAGTGGTTCTACTATCATTTTAGTGAGTACTTAACTATAAGGTGTAATTATTAGTCTAAATTTAACTATGATTATTTGTTGATTTGTTTTAAGTAGTATAAGAATATATGGCATAAACAAATAACCGGCATACATTTTAATTCGACACTTGCTAAATTTGTAGTAATACCAAGTTAGTTAATATAAAAATATATCAACGCCTTTTAATTTATATCCTCAGTCCAAAAACAATAATATCATCAACTTGATTAGTGCTTCCTTTCCATTCTTCGATTTTTGTGTTTAAAATATCTTTTTGCTCCTCCATTGGTTTTTCCGAAATCTGTTGAAGTAATTCTCTAAAAGGTTTATACATAAATTTTCTATATCTTGGACCACCAAATTGATCTGCATAACCATCAGAAAAAATATAAAAAACATCTCCTTTTTTAATATCAATTTCTGTTAGTTTAAATTTATTCATATTATCGTGGAAAGCAATCGGCATTTTGTCGCCTTTTATAACTTCAACTTTCTTATTATTTCTTATTATATAAAGTGGATTATTAGATCCTGCAAATTGTAATTTCATCTTTTTGTAATCAATAGTGCATAAAGCAATATCCATTCCGTCGTTTGGTTCGTCTTCTTTAGCATGTTGTTTTAAAGCTTGAATTACATTGTTTCTAAGCCTGTTTAAAATAACGTCAGGTTCTACAAATCCTTTTTCATTTACAATTTTATTTAAAAAGCTGATACCCAGCATACTCATAAAAGCTCCAGGCACACCATGTCCGGTGCAATCAGCGGCTGCAATTATAATTTTTTCGTTTTTTTCGCCAACCCAATAAAAGTCGCCACTTACAATATCTTTAGGCTTAAAAAGCACAAAATGTTCTGGCGCAATTTGGTTAATATATTCAGAAACCGGTAAAGCAGCTGTTTGAATTCTTTTTGCATAAATAATACTGTCTGTAATTTCTCTTTTTTGTTCTTCTATTTCGTGCAGATGTTCTTCAATTTGTTCTTTTTGTGCAACTACTTCTGCAGTTCGTAATTCAACTTGTTTTTCAAGAATTTCGTTTTGTTTTTTTATTCGTCTGATTCTCAGATAAAACCAAAGAAAAATAAGTGAGATAATAATTAGTGCTGATGAAATTTTAAACCACAATCTTTGCCATAATGCAGGTTCAATTATAACTTGTATGCTTGTGCCTTCATTGTTCCAAATTTCGTCGTTATTTGAGCCGATTACTTTAAAAATATATTTTCCTGGAGATAAATTTGTATATTTTGCTTGTCGTTGATATTTTGAGTAAATCCAATCTTTATCGTAGCCCACAAGTTTATATTTATATTGATTTTTTTCTGGAAAAATATAGTCCAGCGCAACAAAATCAAAGGAAATATCATTTTGTTTATATGTGAGATTTATTAATTTTTTTTCGCTAATTGTTGTGTCAAATTCAATATCCTGATTTGAAATTTTAAAACCTGTGATAACAACCGATGGTTTATTAAGATTATCTTTCATTTTATTTGGATCGAACACATTAAATCCGTTTATTCCGCCAAAAATTAATATGCCGGACTTTGTTTTACAAAATGCCCCAACTAAAAATTCATTGCTTTGCAAACCATCTCTTATATCATAATTTCTAACTTTTTTTGTGTCCGGATTAAATTTAGAAATTCCTTTATTCGTGCTTATCCAGATATTAGCTGAATTGTCTTCAATAATTCCCATAATGTTATCATTAGGAAGGTTATTTTTTTCATCATAATTAATAAAATTGTTTTTCTTTTTATCGAAATAGCTGAATGAGCCTTTTGTCCCAATCCATAAACGTTTTTTGCTATCTTCAACTATTACGTAAATTCTATTATTACCTAATGAATTTGTGTCGCTTGGGTTAAATTGATATGATGTAAATGTTTTTGATTTTTCATTCCATTTATTTAATCCACCACCAAAAGTTCCAATCCAAATTTCATCTGAACTATCAATATAAATTGTTGTTACATTGTTGTTGCTTAAGCTTTTAGAGTCATTACTTTGATGTTTAAAATTTTCAAATCTATTTTCATCAGGATAAAAAATATTAACACCACCACCAAAAGTTGCAATCCATAATCTTCCTTTTTTGTCTTCAACAATACGCCATATATTATTGTTACTGATGCTATTAACGTTCTCAGGATTATAATCAAATGTTTTAAATTTTTTTGTCTCAGGAAAAAACTGATTTAATCCGCCGCCATCTGTTCCAATCCAATATCTACCTTTTGAATCTTCAAAAATGGCACGAACATGATTATTGCTTAAACTGTTTTTATCATGTGGATTATTTATATAGTGTTGAAATTTATTTTCTTCTTTAATAAATTGATTTAGACCACCTTGCACCGTTCCAATCCAAATTTTACCTTTGCTGTCTTCGTAAACATTTCGTACCTGATTTGAGCTTAAACTATATGGATTATATGGATTATGCCTGAAAAGACTTAGGTTTTCTGCTGCTCTGTTCCATTTATTTATGCCACCTAATGAGTTTCCAACCCAAAGTATATTTGCTTTATCCTGATAAAGAGTTAAAACATTATCTGTTTGAAGTGAAGTTGGTTGAGATGCATCATGTTTAAAGTATTGAAATGTTTCATTTGTTTTATCGAATCGGTTTAATCCACCTTCCATAGTTCCAATCCATAATATTCCATCTTTATCTTCAATTATTGATGTTATTATGTTGCTGTTCAGTGAATTATGTGAGTTTATTTCTGATTTATAAACACTGTAATTCTGATTTTCAATATTAAACTTAATTAAGCCTTCATTTGTTCCTAAATATAAATAACCGTCTTTTGAAATTATTCCTGAATTTAAGCTATTTAAATTGTTTCCACCTGATTTAGAACTTGTAAATAATATATTACTAAATTCTTCTGTTTTTTTATTAAAAATGTTTAAACCATTTTTTGTTCCGATAAAAAGATTGCTTTTATTATCAATAATAAAGCTTATTTCTGATTCTATATATTGTTGATTATCAGTATTTTTGAAATATTTAAATTCTTTGGTTTTTCTGTCAAATTTATTTAAGCCATTTTCTGTTCCAATCCATAAAAAATCTTTTTCTCCACATATTGCTTTTACATTATTATCGTTTATTGAAATATTATTATTGTTATTTGAAAAGGAACTAAAGTTTTCATTGATTATATTATATTTGCATAAGCCGGCACCTCTTGTTCCAATCCATAAAGCACCGCCATATTCTTCTTTATCAACATATAAAACATTTAGTACATTATCAGAAATAGATGTAGAATCTCTTAAAATATTTCTGTAGATTTTTATATTATATCCGTCATATTTATTTAAACCATCAAGTGTAGCAAACCACATAAAGCCTTTGTTATCTTGAACAATGCTGTATATTGAGCTTTGTGATAATCCGTTTTCTAAAGTTATGTGATCAAATTTAATGTGTGAAACTTGACCAAACAGATGTATTTGAATTGATAAAAGCAGAAATAGTATATATGATTTTCTCATGAAAAATTGTTTGTAAGTATCAATATATTAATGTTTTAAATAATTGTATGATAAGTTTTTATTTTTGCGTATTGATTTTTTTTAGTTTTAATAAAATATATAACCAAACAAATATAATTTTTGCAATTTACATACCACAAATTTATAGAAATGTACGATAAATCATCTATTGAAATAAAAAATTTATTTCAATAATGCATTTAGTTGATTTTTATTATTTTTGTAGTGTATTAAAAACAAATAAAATTATTAAACAATATTGGTATGATACAAAGAATACAAACTATTTTTCTTTTAGCTTCACTTATTTTGATTTTTTTGATATTTTGGTTTCCTTTAGCAGGGCTAATTGTTGACGATTCTTATCAGTTTTTATTCAGATACAGAGGAATTTACGAAATTCATAGCGAATTAATAGCAATATCAAGCTTACCTCTTGCAATATTATTTGCTATTATTTTAATACTAAATTTAATTTCAATTTTTTTATATAAAAACAGAATTTTGCAAATGAGAATTAGTATTTTAAATATATTATTAATGATTGGTTCGGTAGGATTAATTTATTTCTATATCTGGATTGCAAAAACTGAATTAAATGTAATTCCTCGATATACTTTAATATCTATTTTTCCATTTATTTCAGCAATTTTAACATATTTAGCTTTTAGAGCAATTAATAAGGATCAAAAACTGGTTAAATCTTTAGACAGAATAAGATAATTTCAATAAATGTTTAATGTTAAAATGTTTGATGATTTTAATAAAAAATCAATAAATTGAAATTGTAACTAAATAAACTTTTGAAATAATAACATGAATAACTATAAATATTTTATATTTTCGCAATAAATCATAAAATTAAATGGCTGAAATAATAAATTGTATTGGTTTAAAAAAGTTTTATCAGGTTGGTAATCAGGTAGTTAAAGCAATAAGGCATATTGATCTAAGTATAGAAAAAGGTGAGTATGTTGCTATTATGGGACCATCAGGCTCAGGAAAATCAACTTTAATGAATATAATTGGCTGTTTAGATACACCAACAGGCGGTGCTTATATTTTAAATAATACTGATGTTAGTAAATTAGAAGACGATAATTTAGCTGAAATTAGAAATAAAGAAATTGGCTTTGTTTTTCAAACTTTTAATTTAATGCCAAGATATACTGCTCTTGAAAACGTTATGCTTCCACTAATTTATGCAGGATACGGGAAAAAAGAAAGAGAAACTAGAGCTTTAGAAGTACTTGAAAAAGTAGGATTATCAGACAGAATAACGCATAAACCTAATGAACTTTCAGGCGGACAAAGGCAGAGAGTTGCATTGGCCAGAGCATTAGTTAATCGACCTTCAATTATTTTAGCAGATGAGCCAACAGGTAATCTTGATTCAAAAACTTCAATAGATATTATGGGTTTATTTTCTCAAATTCATAAAATGGGCAATACAATTATTATTGTAACGCATGAAGAAGAAATTGCCAGATATGCACACAGAATTGTTCGTTTAAGAGATGGCGAGGTAGAATCTAATGTTAGAAATGCTAATATTTTGTCCACAATTTAATTGTTTGATGATATAAATTAACAAACATTTATCAGTTTAATTGGAATCCAAGAAATTATCTGTAAAAATAAATTTTAATTTATAAATTACATCTAATCAACTAGTTATTAACATGCTAAGTATAGATGTTATATCTCACAAATAAAAAAATCCTTAAAAAAATGAAAATATATACTAAAACTGGTGATTCAGGGAAAACGTCGTTATTAAGTGGCGAAAGAGTATCGAAGTATAATATGCGAATTGAAGCATATGGTACTGTTGATGAGTTAAATTCATTTGTCGGTTATTTACGTTCTTCTGAAATTAAAAAAGAAGATGTAAGCTTTTTAATAAAAATTCAGAATTATTTGTTCAATATTGGAAGTTTTCTTGCTATGTCAAAAGTTAATCCAAAAATAAAAATAAAGCAAATTACTGATGAAAATATTGAAGAACTTGAAAATGAAATGGATAAAATTGAACTTAATTTACCAAAACTTACAAACTTTATTTTACCAGGCGGAAATCAGGCTGTTTCATTAAGTCATATTTGCAGAAGTATTTGTAGAAGAACAGAAAGACTTTGTGTTCAATTATCAGAAAATGAGATAATTGACGAAAAAATAATTGTTTTTTTTAACAGGCTTTCAGATTACTTTTTTGTATTATCCCGAAAAATAACTGTTGATTATAAAATTGAAGAAATAGTATGGAAATCAGAGAAATAGTTTTTTTGAAGGAAAAATAAAAAATGTAATTTTTTATTAACTTTTATACAATATTTAAATAATTATTCGTTAAAAAGAAATGATTTATGAATAAAATATTTGTATAGTTCTATTTTTTTATATATTTGCGCAAAATTTAAGAATAAGATTAAAAATTAAAATATGTATTGGACCTTAGAATTAGCTTCAAAATTAGAAGATGCGCCATGGCCGGCGACTAAAGAAGAATTGATTGACTTTGCGATTAGGTCTGGAGCGCCTTTAGAAGTAATCGAAAACCTACAAGAAATTGAAGATGAAGGTGAAAGTTATGAAAGTATTGAGGATATTTGGCCTGATTATCCAAGCAAAGACGACTTCTTTTTTAATGAAGATGAATATTAAATAATAACCGGCTTTTATTAGTCGGTTATTATTTTTTTATCCTTTTTTTTATTAAAGTTTTCTATTTTAAGTTTATCCTTTTTTGAATCTGATTTTTTTATTTCAGGAGTTTCTGATTTAATTGCATTTTCATCCTCTCGCCTCCAAATAAAAATATCTTCTTTTGTTAAAGGCCTGCAATCTGAATGCCATTGAAAATTAGCAAATTTTAATTCATCTATGCCTAATTGCTTTGGCGGATAAAGTGTTCCTTCCGGATTTTTGTAAAACCATATTTTATCTATTTCGTTGCTATCTAGATAGATAGCCATGTCTTTGCACTTAATTTTATTTACACCTATAAGCGATTCGTCTTCTTTTGCAAAATAAATTAATTCACCATTTTCAATAACATCAATTTTATTAAGCTCGTTATTTTTTATATAACCAATCATATCTTTCCCCTTTATCTGGTCAAAATTTATTGTATCTGATTGTGCTACAATTAAAGCATTTGCATCCATAAATACTTTTGAAATTTCTTGATTTTCGGTTAATATTTTAATAAAGTCTGCGGTTAATTGATTTTTGCCCGACCAAAGTATTGGTTCAACATGCATTTCTATTATTGAATCGAGAAATGTATAAATAAGAGAATCGCATTTTGCCTGAAAATCGGATTTGTAAATTTTTACTTTGTAATAAGCTTTTATCAATTTAAATTCTGTTGTATCTGTTTTTGTAATTAGAGAATCTTTTATTGATAATAATGTGTCTGCATGTAAAAAAAGAGAATCGCCTTTTTGAATTTGAATAAATACTGCTCTATCTGTTAAAAGCGATTTTTCTGTTAATTCATAATATTCGCCATAATTGCCTAATAATATAGTGTTTTGTGTAGTGTCTGTAATTCGCACATTATCAAAAGATTGTCCAAATCTTTTTTTTCTGTCGTAAAATAATTTATCACCTTTTATGGTTTGTTTGCTATGAACAAGAATTGGATTTTTATCGAATTGAGCAAGATCTTTTTTATGATCGTACCAACCATGTTCACTATAAATATAATTTGAGCTATCGCTTGCAATTATATTAGTTGGACCCAATATAAATGATATTTTATTTTTAGTATGATGTTTTAAAGTATCAGAATAAATTGTGTATTTAGGATTTTGAACAATTACTGAATCTTTGAAAAAAAGTTCATCGTTATTGGCATAATAATAGCCTAATTTACTTATTAATGTGTCTTGTCCGTTTAAAGTTCTTCCGCCATCAAAATAATATCCAATATTTTCTTTTAAATCGTAATCAAGATTTTCGGTATAAAGTGTCATACTGTCTTTTTCCAAAATCACATTATTTCTTACATGTGCCATTTTTTTTGATCCATAATAGGTTAGGGAATCACCATAAAGGTTTACAGTGTCAACCATGTCTTCTGTGGGGCTGATAACATGAATATTTCCAAAAGCTGTAAAATAATTAGCTTTTGTATTGTAATAAGCGCTATCACAATACATATAAGCAGAATCGTGTTTAAGAATCACATCTCCAATTAATACTTTTATATCAGGACCTAAAATTTCTGTGGCTTCTAAAGTTTTTGAATTTATTATCTCAATCTTTTTTTTAGCTTGGGCATTTATATTTATTGAAATAGTGACAAAAACCAAAAATAATAATATATTTTTCGTGCTCATTTTTTAATAATACAGTGTTAAATTTTAATACTAATCATTTGAAAATAAGAGACTTTGTTATAAATAATTTGTTTTTCTGTATTTCAAATAATGAAATTGTAAATAGCTTTATTATGAAAAATTCGGTAAAGTTACAGAAGCTCGCTAATAATGTCTTCAATGCCTATTCCTTCAGCTTCAGCTTTATAGTTTCTAATTATTCTATGTCGAAGAATTGGTGCTGCCACAGACTTAATGTCTTCAATATCAGGCGAATATTTAGAATTTAATACTGCTTGTGTTTTTGCGGCAAGAACCAAATATTGAGAAGCTCTTGGACCAGCTCCCCAGTTTAAATATTGATTCGAAATTTTATCTGCATGTTCTGTATTTGGACGAGTTCTAGCAGCAAGTTTTACAGCATATTCTATTACATTATTATTTATTGGAACTCGCCTTATTAATTTTTGGAAATAGATTATTTCTTCTGCTGAAATAATTTGATTAAGATTAAATTCAATGTCAGTTGTTGTATTTGTTACAATTGTTATTTCATCTTCTATAGATGGATAATCTAGTTTAATATTAAACATAAATCTGTCGAGTTGTGCTTCTGGCAAAGGATATGTTCCTTCTTGTTCTATCGGATTTTGAGTTGCTAATACAAAAAAAGGTTTGCTTAATTCATGTTTTTTGCCAGCATAAGTAACAGCTTTCTCTTGCATTGCTTCAAGCAGTGCTGCTTGAGTTTTTGGTGGAGTTCTGTTAATTTCATCTGCTAAAATTATATTTGCAAATAAAGGCCCTTTTATGAATTTAAAAGTTCTGTTTTCATCTAATATTTCTGAGCCTGTTATATCAGATGGCATTAAATCAGGTGTAAATTGGATACGACTATATTTAAGTCCAAGAACATTAGCAAATGTGTTTACTATCATTGTTTTTGCAAGGCCTGGTACGCCAACCAACAGACAATGTCCATCGCTAAATATTGAAATTAAAATTTCTTGTATTATTTTATCCTGACCATAAATTACTTTTCTTATTTCGTTAAGTAGCTGATTATTAGTATTTTTCAAAGCATCAACAGCTTCTACATCACTTTTGAAATCCATAAAATAGTTTATTAATTTATGTAGCAAATATACTAAAATGCTTTAATATTTCTTTTTTTAGAATTATAAAGTGTGTTAAAATGTATTAATGTAAAATATTATTCTATTTTATGCTTATTCATTTTCAAACATATTGACACTTTTATGTAAATTTTTACAAATTTTTAAATTGCCCTATTGCCATATCTTAACAATAGAGCTATTTAAAATTCATTTAAAGATTATAATTTTTTTTTTAATGATAAATAATTAAAGAATAATGTCCGGCAGAAAAACCTTCTTCAAATTCTTCAACTTTTACTTGAAATAAATAATCTTCTGTTTCTTCGGGCTCAATAAGAGAAAGAGCAGAGTAAGCTCCAGGATTTACAGTAGTTACATATTGCCATTCTTTATTTACGCTTTTATAAACAGCGATGCTTATTTTTTTTATTCTGTAATCGCCGATGGCATAAATTCCATATTTCCATCCTGTATAAAGTGTTCTAAATGAAGATTTTGTTGTGAAAATCAAATCATATTCTATTCTCACAATTTCAACTTTTAATGTGTCTTCTATGTATTTAATTGCAGGCAGAGCATCGCCCATAATTGGCATCATAGATGTCCCATTTTCATTATCATTAAATTTATAAGTTTGACTTTGATTTGTTCCTTCCGGTGTTCTTGGTTCAACTTGAGCAATTGTTTGTTGAAAGCTAAAAATAAATATTGAAGTTAATAATAAACATAATTTTTTCAT
Source organism: Bacteroidales bacterium (assembly GCA_016937695.1). GTDB lineage: Bacteria > Bacteroidota > Bacteroidia > Bacteroidales > NBLH01 > NBLH01. The sequence continues at coordinate 4,664 of JAFGWC010000141.1, read as the reverse complement.
ATTAGTTGGTTTTAAGTTAAAAAATTAATAACTAAAGTTATGAAAAAAATAATTAAATAAAAAGAGGCTGTTCAAAAATGGCAGCCTCACAAAGATAAATCATATTTGTATTATCTTCTTTTACGTAACTCTCATTAAGATAGACACTTACCTTAATAGAAAACCATTTTGTAACTTTTGAATGAATAAATTAAAAAAACCGCCTAAATCAATTGCTTGATAATGGGCGGTTTATCATTCATTTTTAACCAGTTACGGTTTTTCTGTGAACTTGGAGGGATTCGAACCCCCAACCTCCTGATCCGTAGTCAAGTGCACTATCCAGTTATGCTACAAGTCCATTTCATTTTGAGCCCGCAAAGATATTAAAAAATAATTTAAAATTTGAAAAATTATTAAAAATATCTTGTCAATAAAAATAGCTGAATATTTAACATTCACATTTTTATTATATTTGTAATGGGATTTTTAAAATAGGCATAAAAAATGCTTATATAATAAAAAAAAGACTTTAGTTATTTAAATTAACTTCACCGATTTTTTTTATGTGCAAAAAATTTAAAGATATATCTTTTACAATAATTTTTGTTTTGTTTTCATTGGAATCTTTTCCACAAAGAGGCGATTGTGAAGAAATTAAAAATAAACAAGCATTAGATTATTATGAACAAGCTATAAAAAAACCAAATTATAAATATAAAGAAATAGAGCAATTATTACAAAAAGCAATTGCAATTCAATCCAATTTTCCCGATGCTTATTTTTCTTTAGCCGAAATGTATTATTTGCAGGCAGTTAAATCACCATATGATACAAATTCTATTAGTAAAATTGATAATTACTATTCTAAAGCGGAAAATTATTTCTTAAAAGTTATAGAATTATGTCCTGCATTTAATTATTATGCATCTTATTTTTATTTGGGTCAGTTTTATTTTAAAATTAAAGATTATGAACTCTCTAAACTTTATTTAAATGAGTTTATTGAGCATAGTCAAGAAAGCGCCGATTTTTTCCAAGAATCTAAAAGTATGCTCAAAAATATTGATGATTATCTTTTTCTTATTCAAAATCCGGTACCTTTTAATCCAATACCTTTAAATGATGTTTGTACTTCTGATGATGAATATCTTCCATTAATTTCACCCGATGAAGAATATTTGTTTTTTTCCAGACGATTTATAAAATTTCCTAATACTTCTTATGAAAAATATATTGAAGAACTTAATTTAAGTAAAAATTTATCGCCAGATTCATTAAATTATTTTTTTTCTGTAGGAAGTCCGCTAGGAGAACCTTTTAACGATGGCAGAAATCAGGGAGGAGCAACAATTACTATCGACAATCATCATTTATTTATTACAATTTGCGAATTTGAACGCTCCGAATATAGCTCGTATAAGAATTGTGATATTTTTACTTCAGATTTAGATAAAGAAAAATGGTCGCCTCTTAAAAGATTAGGTTCTGAAATTAATAGTAAAAGCACTTTTGAAGGGCAACCAAGCATTACCGCAGATGGTAAAGTTCTATTTTTTTCTAGCGCAAGAGAAGGTGGTTATGGAGGATTAGATATTTATAAATCGGTTAAAGATAATGATGGAAATTGGACAAAAGCAGAAAATTTAGGCCCGGTAATAAATACAAATGGCGATGATAAAACACCTTTTATACATTCAGATAGTCAAACACTTTACTTTTCAACAAATGGTCGATTTGGTTTAGGTGGTTACGATGTTTTTTATTCGCAATATAGAGGAAACGGACAGTGGTCTGAGCCTAGAAATATCGGATATCCTATTAATACTCAGAATGATGAGTTGGGCTTAATTGTTAGTACAAATGGTAAAAGAATACTTTTATCATCTAAATTATTAAAGAAAAATGGAGATTGGGATATTTATATAGCCGATTTATATAAACAAGCAAGACCGAAAAAAGTTTTATTTGTAAAGGGTAAATTAACTGATGAAAAAGGCGAAGCTGTAACTAAAGCTAAAGTTGGGTTAAAAAATATAAAAACTAGTGAATTAACTGAAGGGATGGTTGATGAAAATTCGGGTGATTATGCAGTTGCTGTTCAGGTTAGAGAAGGAGAAGACTTTTTAATGATAGCAAAAAAAGAAGATGCTTTTTTTAATTCTGTGTATATTAATCCTGATTTAGAAAAATACGAGCCACCTACAACTGTTGATTTGCAAATACAAACTTTAGAGAAAAATAAACCAATCAGACTACAAAATGTTAATTTTAAAACGGGCGAGTCTAAATTAGATCAGGTAAGCAAAGTATGTATAAATCAGTTGGTTATATTTTTAAAAGAAAATCCGGAATTTAATATTGTTTTGCAAGGACATACCGATAATCAGGGCGGATATCAATATAATATAGATTTATCAGTTAGTAGAACTAAGGCTGTTAAAGATTATATTAGTTCAAAAGGGATTAATTCAAAAAGAATTAAATATATTGGATATGGCGAAACAAAACCACTTGTACCAAATACTACTAATAAAGGTAGAGCCATTAACAGAAGAGTTGAATTTATTGTAAAATAAAAAATCCTCTTTTTGAAAAAAATTTAAAATTAGTCAAATAATTTTTGGACACTATCGACACTATCCAAAAAAGTGTGTAAATAAATGAATAATTTTATCTAAAAGTGATAAAAAAACTCTTTATAACTGTTGTCTCTTTTTTTAACAATAATCATTAAGGTATCAGCTGGCTTTATTATACTATCACCTACTTTAGCATAATCCCATATATATGGCCAAACATCAAAATCATCTTTAAATATTTCGCCATCAGATGATTTAATTTCAAAGGTGTATGCCATATGATTCTTTTTATCTTGATATATTTTAGTAACAACACCTTTATATGAATCTGCCTTTACATATTTTTCAACAGTATCTATTCTACAGGCGTATAAAAAACTAATTATTATTAAAAATATAATTTTTCTCATATTTTTAGTTATTAAATTTATAAAAATACCATGGATATGTTGTTAATGATACACCTGTACTTCCACCACCAAACCATTTTGAACCAATAATTGTAGTCCCATACGATATATAGTTCCACCTTTTACCTAATCTGCCAAAGCCATATTTATTAATAGACACATCTTTGTTGTAATGTTATATTAAAAGCCCCATAAGCTATATTTTGATAAGTATTAGCCCAAGTTGTGCATCGTAATCTCTAAAGCCGTATTGGTAATAGCCTGTTAAAGCGTCTTTCTTTCCGCAGTAGCGGAATCTTCGCTTTGCTGCGACTTTGCCGTTAAAAAGGAATTTGTTTTGGCTTTCGTTTTCTAAAAGGCCTGCATCCACATAGTTAAGGCCGTTTTGTGTCATGTCGAAAGGGTAATAGCTGTCTTTTCCGCAGTAGCGGAATCTACACTGCGTTCCGACTTTCAGTACAAGTGTATCGGTGTTAAATGTTAAACGTATATTTCCTAAATGGTTCCCGGTGTACCGGGATTTCCACGATGCTAAAACGTTCATAAAGTATTGGCGTTCAAAATTTCCTTCTTCATCTACAAATATTCTGCCTTCTGATACAAAGATATATTTTAATTGGTTGTTTACGTAAATAAAATAATTAACAATATTGCAAGATATTTTTCAATGTTTAGTGAAAGAATAGTTGTACCATAAAATAGGAACTTTTGTTTTTTTCAGTTTAAATTCTTGCATATCAACATTATAAAATTTAATACCCACAGAAAAATTCTCTATAACTTGCATCTCTTTTTTTTACAATTATCATTAATGTATCAGCAGGCTTAATTATACTATCACCAACCTTTGCGTATTTCCAAATATGTGGCCAAATACCAACATTTTCTGTTAAGATTTCACCATTGGATATCTTAATATTGAATGTATATACCATGTGATTTGTTTCATCTTTATAGATTTTATTAATAACTCCTTTATATTCTTGCATTCGAGTATATTTTTTCCATGTATTAGTCTGAATACATGAAAATAAAATACTTATTACTAATAAAAATATAACCCTTTTCATATTAATCATTAAATTTATAAAAATACCATGGATATGTAGTTAAAGAAATGCCTGTACTTCCACCTACTATTGATTTTGAACCAAATGTAAGACCCAACGATGTATAATTCCAATTAAGACCTAAAGCACCAGTTTGACCTATTGAAGAAACATCTTGTTGAAAAGTGATACTCAAAAGCCCAAAACCTATATTTTCATAAGTATTAGCCCAAGCAGTAGATGTTGCTGTAGGTTTATCGAAACCAGAATAAGAACCAACTGTCATCGCTGCATCTAAAGACATATCTACTCCAAAACCTACTCTTAATGAAGCATTGCCAAAAAGACCATCATTTTTAACATATCCTAAGGTTAAATCTAAACCTGCACCTCCACCTAAAATAAACGTTCCAGATAACGAAAGTGCTAGATAATATGGAAGTTTTTCCTGTGCTGTAGTTGTTGAAACATAATTTTTACCATCTATTTCTGTTTCATTAAAAACCAAATTATAAAAAACAGTACTTAAATAACTAACAATTCCCGAATCAAATATTGACTTTTTAGGTTTGGGATCTCCAGGTTCTCCATCTGGCGGGTCAATTCTATCGCCACCATTACCATCAAGTACTGAGCTGCCTGTT
>JAFGWC010000028.1 GCA_016937695.1 Bacteroidales bacterium | reverse complement strand
TTTAATTGTTTAATTGTTTAATTGTTTAATTGTTTAATTGCTTATTGTAAATATATTTTATAAAAAAATCTGACATATTACAATATATCAAATCTAATATTGTAATTTTTCATTTGTAAACTTTATTAACCAATTTATTTCTTTGGGGAGCTTTTCTAATTCTGTAAAAATATGATTATATTGGTTCTCCGTCAATAAATTTCTTTTTTTTGACTTTTCATTCCAATCAAAACATTCTTTTAATGAGCCAAAACTATATCTGTAAAACTTTACCTTATCCTTTTTTCCGTACCTCCCAAAACTTTCTGCTATGTTTGCTGATATACTATCTACTGCTTTAACAAACTGTTTACCAATTGTGTCTTTAGCAGAATAATCCCAACAGAAAACAATATTCCAGATATAATTAGACAAATTAAATGAATTCTTATATCCTAATATATTATTCAGTTGCAAATACTTTTTTTCCATAATTATTTTATCTTTTTACAACAATATAGCGATATAGCAATATATCAATTTATAAAACTATTCCATTCAAAATAACAGTATCAATTAAATCGCTACCATAAGCATATGGCATAAATTCAATTGATGGAATTTCTTTTGTTATAAAAACATTAGCTTTTTTCTCTTTTGCAATACTTCCATATTCTTCACTTAATCCCATTGCATAAGCTGTATTTATTGTTGTTGCATTTATAACTTCTTCAGGCAAAAGTTTATAATTAATGCAGCCTAGCGACATCATTAATTTCATGTTTCCTGAAGGTGAAGAGCCTGGATTAAAATCAGAAGCAATTGCAATTGGCAGGCCTGCGTCAATCATTTTTCTTGCAGGCGAATATTTAAGATTTAAGAAAAAGGCTGCACCAGGCAAAACAGTGGGCATAGTTTCGGAATTTAAAAGAGCTTTAATTTCTTCATCTCCAACATATTCAAGATGGTCTACCGATAAAGCATTATACTTTACTCCAACTTGAACTCCTCCTGAATTTGCAAGTTCATTTGCATGAATTTTAGGTTTTAATCCATATTTCATTCCGGCTAATAAAATTCTATCGGTTTGTTTGACTGTGAAAAAGCCTTTATCACAAAAAACATCAATATAATCAGCTAATTCTTCAGCAGCAACAATCGGAAGCGTTTCATTAATTACATAATCAACATACTCTTCTTGCTTATCTTTATACTCTTCAGGAACCGCATGAGCAGCCAGAAATGTTGATTTTATCATTAAAGGTGTGTTTTCATTTAGCCTTTTTATGACTTTTAACATTTTAATTTCATTTTCAGTATCCAGTCCATAACCACTTTTAATTTCAACAGCTCCTGTTCCTTGCTTAATAATTTCATTAATTCTTTTTAAAGCTTGTTCGTATAGTTCTTCTTCTGAAGTATTTTGCAATAATTTTGCTGAATTTAAGATTCCACCTCCTTTTTTTGCTATTTCTTCATAAGACAAGCCCTTAATTTTATCAATATACTCAATTTCTCTACTTCCTGCATATACTAAATGAGTATGAGAATCGACAAAAGAAGGAAAAACCATTTTGCCTGACGCATCAATTATTTTAATATCTTTTTCATTTATGTAGTCTTTAACAGCCAATTCTTTCATTTCGCCAAAGTCAGATATTAAATCATCTTTAATGTATAAAAAAGCATTGTTGATAGTTTTGAGACTGGACATTTCCTTACCTGAAACTTTAAGCCTAATAATATCTTCAACTTGCACCAGTTTTTTTATATTTTTTATTAATATTTTCATTTGTTTTTTTTATTAAATGTTTATTTTGTGATTTATAATTTGCACTATCACGAAGTGATAATAATTATATTTTAGGGTTTAAAATTATATATATAGATTTACATCCTAAAGAAAAATTTAAAAATATAAATTAAAAATTATAAATGTAATATATTAAACTTGAGTATGCTAATTAACAAATAATAATTAGTTGTTAATTTTACTGATGCGTAGGTGTTTGATTATCAATATATTACAAGCAGTATCGGCTCAAGTTTAAAATAGCTATGATTACAAATATTTATTTGTTTTGCATTAATTATCATGCAATTAGAAATTAGTAATTTAAAATAGACTCTAATATCATTAATTGCTAATTGTCAGTATACTAATTACTTACAAAAAAAATAAACAATGCAAATATTTAAAATATCACATAAAAACTAGACTATAGCAGTAGTATTTAATAAGAAATGCTGTTTTAATTTTTAAAACTTATCTTAAAACACAGAACAATAATTTCAATAAAATAATGACAAAGAAAATTCCACATACATACGCTTTAATTTTTTATATAATAATTTTTTCAGCAATTTTGACATGGTTTATTCCTGGAGGTGAATTTGATAAAGAATTTATCACAATAAATAATTCTGAACAGGAAGTTATTATTGCTGGTACGTATCACCCAGTTGAAAGCAAAGCCCAAACATGGGAAATTTTCTCTGCATTTTACAAAGGATTTATTGACAAATCAGAAATAATTATATTCATTTTCATGGTTGGTGGTGCTTTTATGATTGTAGGAAAAAGCAGAGCTATTGACGCCGGAATTTTTGCTTTTTTGAAAGCAACAACAAAGATGGAAAAGATTAAATTTTTTAAAAAAGTTGGTGTTGAAAATTTAATATTGAGCTCTATAATGCTAATTTTCAGTATTTTTGGTGCTGTGTTTGGGATGAGTGAGGAAACTATTCCATTTGTATTGATAATTGTTCCTTTAGCTATTTCAATGGGTTATGATTCGATAACAGGTGTTGCATTAGTTTTTGTTGCAGCAGCAATGGGCTTTGCAGGTGCAATACTTAATCCGTTTACTATCGGTGTTGCGCAAGGAATTGCTCAACTAGCTTTATTTTCAGGTATTAAATATAGATTATTTTCATGGGTAATAATTAATATTTTCGGTATTTCATACATCCTTATTTATGCAAAAAAAATAAAAAAACATCCGGAAAAATCACTTGTTTGCCCTGATGATTTATACTGGCGACAAAGAGAAAGTGCTACAATAAACCATATAGAATATAAGAGGACAAAATCATCAATATTTGTTTTTGCACTGGTATTTATTTTTATGATTTATCAATCTTATGAAAATACAATTACAATTTTCACTTTTGGTTTGGAAAAATTTAAATTTCCATTGATTCCAATATTGACTGTTTTTTTTGCAATAAGCTCTTTTTTCAGTATTAAAAAATCTGCTCATTTTTTTGTTCTAAATTTATTTGCTTTTACTATAATATTTTTGGTAGCAGGAGTTATGGCTTATGGCTGGTACATGATGGAAATTGCCACACTATTTATGGCACTTGGCATTTTTGCGGGAATATCAATGGCCGATTCAAGTAATAAAATTGTAAGTCATTTTCTTGAAGGAGTAAAAGACATTGCGTCAGCTGCTTTAATTGTTGGGCTTGCAGGAGGAATTATTGAAATTTTAAACGACGGCAAAATTATTGACACTATTCTTTATGAAACTTCTAATTCATTCGATGGTTTTAGTAAAGTTTCATCTATTTCTCTAATGTATATTTTTCAAACAATATTGAATTTATTTATTCCTTCAGGTTCTGGGCAAGCAGCTCTTACTATGCCAATTATGTCACCTTTAGCTGATTTAATGAATATTCCAAGGCAAGCGGCTGTTATGGCTTTTCAGTTTGGTGATGGTTTTACAAATATGATAACACCAACTTCGGGAGTATTAATGGGAGTTTTAAGTGTTGCAAAAATACCTTATGATAAATGGTTTAAATGGATGTTTCCTTTTTTGATTGGTCTAATTATTATCGCTTTTTTGCTTTTAATACCAACTGTTACAATGAGTTTAAATGGATTTTAATTGATGTGGTTAAAAACTGGAAACTTGGAACTGGTAATTGGAAACTAGAAATTGGTAATTAGAAATAAATTTAAATTACCAATTTCTAATCTTTAATATTAATCTCTCATATCATTAATTTCAATATTTTTCGGATATTTTTTTGGGTCAAAAGTAAACATGCTATCTGCTACTTTAACATTTGGTTTAAACTGAGTTAATTCAATCAAATAATCAATCCCATCTTTACCAACCATTTTAACAGAAGTTAGTCTACTATTGGCTTTATCAATTTTTAATTTAATCATTGTATATGATTTCGCATTAGGATTTTCAGGATATAAATCAATTTGATAAAAAGTTTCGGAATTATTTTTGAATTCACCCATAAATTGATATTTAAATCCTTTTTCATAAATAGTTAAAAGTGTAGTTGGATTTAAAGCATCTTCATCTCCTTCTTCCGGTTCACTTATGGTCATTTCGTTAGCACTAAATTGATGTGTCCAAATTGTTTTCCCATCAGAAAAGATTTCATTTCCTTTAAAAAACAGTTTAAACATATCACCTTTGATATAGATTGTACCTTTAGTTGTATCTTGAACTTTTTCTGCTCTATTATCCATTATGTACAAAAATTTCAATTTTATTGTACTATATGATTTTGTTGTTGTAGATACTTTTTCAAGAATTTTCTTTGCTTGTGCATCTTGTTGCGCAAACATCTGAGCACCAATAAATAAAGCTATAAAGCTTAAAATTAATTTCTTCATTATATAATTTTTAATTAATAGTTTTTATAACGTCATAAAATCAAAAAAATTATTGTAAGGTTCTCAATAATTGTTCCAATGAATATTCATCAGGAATTAGAACTTGTCGTGCCTTACTTCCTTCAAATTGTCCAACAATTCCAACAGCTTCTAATTGGTCAATAATTCTTCCTGCTCTGTTGTAGCCAATTGATAATTTTCTCTGAATTAAGGAAGTTGATCCTTGTTGATTTAAAACAACAATTCTGGCAGCATCTTCAAACAAATCATCTTTTGTTGAAAAATCAATTCCTTCAATTTTACTAGTATCGTCTGTATCTGGCTCGGGTAAAAGAAACGCAGATGGATAAGATTGTTGACTTTGAATAAAAGAAGTAATATTGTCGAGTTCCTTTGTATCAATAAATGCACATTGTAATCGAATTAATTCACTTCCTTCTGTAATTAGCATATCTCCTCGTCCTATTAACTGATTGGCGCCAGATGCATCAAGTATTGTGCGTGAATCAATCATAGAAGCCACTTTAAAAGCTAATCTGGCAGGAAAATTTGCTTTAATTGTACCTGTTATAATATTAGTTGAAGGTCTTTGTGTAGCTATTATTAAATGAATTCCCACAGCTCTAGCTAATTGTGCTAATCGTGCAATCGGCAATTCAATTTCTTTTCCTGATGTCATAATTAAATCAGCAAATTCATCTACAACTAGAATTAAATAAGGTAAATATTTATGTCCTTTCTGTGGATTTAATCTGCGATTAATAAATTTTTCATTATATTCTTTTATATTTCTAACCTGACCAGCTTTAAGCAAATTATATCGATTATCCATTTCTTTGCTTAAAGAGTTTAAGGTATGTATTACATCAGCATTATTAGTAATTATAGCGTCCTCAGTATCAGGCAGTTTAGCTAAAAAGTGTTTTTCAATTTTCTCATATAAGGTTAGTTCAACTTTTTTAGGGTCAACAAAAATAAATTTTACTTGAGAAGGATGCTTTTTGTATAATAAGGAAGTAATTATTGCATTTAAACCAACTGATTTACCTTGACCAGTAGCACCTGCAACTAATAAGTGCGGCATTTTTGCCAAATCAAAAACATAAGATTCGTTAGAAATAGTTTTTCCTAGCGCAATTGGTAATTCGTATTTTGATTTTTGAAAATTCAAAGAAGAAATTACAGATTTCATTGAAACAATTTCGGGTTTCAAATTTGGAACTTCTATGCCAATTGTTCCTCTTCCTGGCATTGGTGCTATAATTCTAATTCCTAAAGCAGCAAGACTTAATGCTATATCGTCTTCTAGGTTTTTTATTTTTGATATTCTAACGCCGGGCGCAGGAATAATTTCGTATAAAGTTATTGTAGGTCCAATTGTTGCCTTAATCTTTACAATTTCTATTTTGTAATTTCTTAAAGTTTCAACAATTTTTATTTTATTTTGCTGAAGTTCTTCATTTGTTACTATTGAATCCATAGATTTGTGATCTTCTAAAATATCTATTGGTGGAAATTTGTAGTTAGAGAGCTCTTTTGTTGGATCGTAAGGTTCCTGATTTATCTCATCAGCCTGTATATCCTGGTTTTTTTGAACATCGAGAACTAAGCCCGGATCTTCTATTTTATTCTCTTCTTTTCTTGATGTTGTATTATCTACTTCGAATCCAACATCTTGATTTTCAACTACTTTTCCATTGTCATATATTAGTAATCTTTTACGATCTACTGTTTCTACAAATTCATTAGTATCTAAATCTAACTCTGTTTCTTTACTGATTTTAATTTTTTCTTCAGCAATAGCTTCAATCTTACTTTCTTGTGTTTTAGATTGGCTTTTAAAAATTACATTCTCCGATTTATGCTCTAAAAAACTTAATTTTGAAATAAACCATGTATAAGAATTTTCAAATGTAAATAAGATAAAACCAGCTAAAAATATAAATAAAACGAATGCAGCACCTGTAACACCAAGAATTGATGATAACCAATTACTTAAATAATATCCATGTGAACCACCAAGTATAAGATATTTGCTTCCAAAAATAAAAGATAAAGTTACTGATAACCAAAGTGTTGCAACTATAGAGTATTTAAAAGCTTTACTTATTGAAATGATTTTAATATTTACAAAATTCAAGCTAATTACAAATAAAATAAAGATGAATGAAAAAGATGCAACGCCAAACCATTTGTATATAAACAAATTAGCTATTAAAAGGCCTATTTCACCTGAAGAATTGTTTGAATTATTATTTGCGTTTGCAATATTTTCAAAACCAATTTGACTTTGATCGCTTGACCAGTCAAATAAGAATGAAACAAAAGCTAAAAATATAAATATTGAAAGGAATAGAGTTAATGCAGCTAATAAAATTTTCGTTCGTCCATCTGCTAAAATAGTTTTGATTTTCACAATTAAAGAATCAGTTTCTGTTTTCTTTGATGGCGATTTCTTTTTAACATTTGAAGATGTTTTTGCAGTTTGTCTCTTCTTTACGGCCATTTACAAATATTTTTCTGAGATTATAAAAAGCAAAAGTAATAAAAACTTGGAAATATGTTAAACTTATTTTTCAGTAACTTCATTAAACTCGTTAATAATGTTTTCCATTTCAACTTTAGAAACTTTTTTAAAACCAGGTGGAATATCAAAACGCTCTTGATTAATTTTTCTTGAACTTACTTTTTGGGCTGTAAATCTCATATTTATTCTAGTCATATTAACTGTAAATTGCATTAACACGCCTTTAATACTTTTAAATGGATTATTTGAATTAGGATTATCTATTTTAATTTCTTGTGTGTAATATATTTCGATAGTATCTTTAACTACCTCATTAACAGGTTCTTCAAAAACAATGATGGCTTTTTTGCAATCATATCCCGCAATTTGTTTTTTTATATCAATTAAGTTCATTTTTGACTTTCCCATCGATTCATAACCAAAAGCTATATTATTAATATCTGTTTCATAAACATATTTTTTATCCATGAATTGTAATAATGAATAACTTTTTTTCAAATCATAATTAATTATATTTATAATTTTAAAAGTTCCAAAAAATCCTTCTATTAAACTATATGAAGAATTATCTTTAAATTCTGTAACCATTTTTCTGGGAAGAAGTGAAATAAGAGGATTTTCTCTTTCACTGTCAAGATATTCTATATCAAAAATAATTTCACCTTCACTTATTTCTTTATAAGATTTATTGTTACATGAAATCTCAGCAGTTATAATAAAGAATAAGAGGAAAAATATTTTTATTAATAATTGATTTTTAATCATTTAGTTTTTGGCGTAATTTCTTTTGTATTTATTTTTTTTTGATAAAAAACAAAAGACATAAAACTCTTAATTTATATTTTCAATTCACATAAAAATAAAAAAATATTTACTAATATTAAACATTAGATAGAAATATTCAAATTTTATTTCAATTTACATTGCATTATTTCATAGTTTTTGTTTTACCAATTTATCTTTTCTTTATTTAAAAAAGAATTGATTCCTTTTTTGCAATCATCTGATTTTCTAGCTGTTGCATTTAATTCTGATGCATATTCTAAAGAGCTGTTCAAGTCTTTTTGCTGAATCTCAGCAATTAATTTTTTTGTTAATTTTAATGAGTTTGAAGATGTATTATTTATTAAATTTTCTGCAAAGGCCTTTACTTCACTTTTAATTGCATCTTTATCTTTAATAAAATTAACTATTCCGCATTCTTTTGCTTCAGAAGAATTAATAATATCACCGGTTAAAAGTAGTCTTTTAGTCCATGATTCACGAAATTTTCTAATCGCAAAAATGCTTACAATTGCCGGAACAAAACCAATTTTAACTTCGGTAAAACCAAATTTAGCCTCCGGAACGGAAAAAACAATGTCGCAAACAGTTGCTAAACCTGCACCACCTGCAATAGCATGTCCTTCAACTTGTGCAATAACAACTTTTTTTAGATTGTAAATTAAGTGAAATAAATCTTTAAGATTTCTGGAATCTGCCAAATTTTCTTCAAATGTAAAACTTTGAAGCGATTTTAAATATGCTAAATCGGCGCCTGCACAAAAAGAATCTCCAAGAGCATTTAAAACGATAACTTTTGCATTTTCATCTTTTTCAGCAAATTTAAATGCTTGAGTAAGTTCTTTTACAAGTTTATCGTTTAAAGCATTTCTTTTTTCTGGACGATTTAAAGTAATGTAAGCTAATCTGTTACTAACTGAATAATCTACATATTCCATCTTATCTGTTTTTCAATAATTTAGGCAAATATATAAATTTGCAATTATATATATCAAAAAAAACCTTTCATGTTTGCGTTTTTGCAAAATGAAAGATTTTATAATTAGCATAAATTCATTAACTATTTCAATCCCAGCATATTACCAGGGTTCATTATTCCTTTTGGATCGAGATAATCTTTTGTTGATTGCATTAAAGCAAGTTCTGTTTCACTTAATTCTTGTTTCATCCATTTTGAAAGTGCTCGCCCTATTCCGTGATGATGAGAAATTGAGCCTTTGTTAGCAACAATTGTATCTACAAGTCCTTTGTGCAATTCAAGATAATCATTAATTTCATTTCCCTTATTCATTGGGCTTAAAAAAGTAATGTACAAATTTGCTCCGTTTTCGTAAACATGAGAAATATGTATCATTGTTGTTGTATTTGGTCTGCTATCAAGATAACTTCTAACTTTTGACCATAAATTATTTAGATTTTCCCAACTAACTGCTGTTTCTATTGTGTCGGTAATAATTCCCAAATCCATCATCGGCTCTCGATTATATGCACTTGAATATCTTTGCTCCAGCCATTTTTTTGTTGCACCGCCGCCAATATAAAATCCCGAATGTTTTTTTGCTGTTTTTTTTAGTTTTTTCTTTAAAAAAGATGTGTAATCTGCATCGCCGTCAACTGCAGCAAACATTAATGTTCTACTTCCTGATTTATAGCCTTTTAGCTTCAAGAATTTATCGGCAAATGTATTTTCAAACCCTTTAATTTTAAATGCAATATCTGTTTCTTCAGGATCTGAAATTCGGTATAAATGTGGTTTGCCGTAACCTGCTTGCATAGATTCTCTCATAGCTTCAGTAGCATCTTCAAATGTTTTAAAAATGAACGAAATATAAGAAATATTTTGTGGGCGATATTTTCTGATTTTCATTGTTACTTCTGTTATTACACCTAGCACTCCTTCTGAACCAATAAACAAATGATTTAAGTCCCAGGCTTCTGCATCGGCAGGAAAATCTTTTGTTTGAATATTTCCGGCAGGAGTAACAATATTAAGAGCTAAAACCATTTCTTCAATTTTTCCGTATCCTGTTGAAAAAGTTCCTGCACCTCTTGCTGCAACCCATCCGCCAACTGTTGAAAATTCAAAAGATTGAGGGAAATGGCCACACGTATATCCTGATTTATAATCGTTTAGCTCTTTTTCAAATGCTGGTCCAAACATTCCGGCTTGAACGGTAACAGAATGATTTTTTTCGCTAATTGAAATTATTTTGTTTAAATGCTTGGTTAAATCCAAACTTACTCCGCCATTTGGCATTTGCAAAGCACATGTAACTGAAGAACCTCCACCAAAAGGCACAATTGCAATTTGTTCTTCATTGCAAATTTTTACTATTTGTTCAACTTCTTCTGCTGTTCTAGGATAAATAACTAAATCAGGCTGATTTTCAATAATATTTAATCTTAATTTAATTAATTCTTCGTAATGTTTTCCGTATGAATGATTTGCAATATCTTTAACTGTTTTACTAACATTTTCTGAGCCGGAAATTTCAACGAATTTATTTATAATTTCATCACTAATTTGATTTCTATTTTCGATTATAAGTTCCTCATTTCCTGCAAGATACTTATTTGCTAAATCTAAATCTGAAAAATTAAATTTTTCTTTAACAAGTTTTTTCATTCCTTCATCTAAACTTGTTTCTCTTTTATCGCCCCACTTTAAAACATCTCTGTATGTTGCCATTTTTTAATTTATTATTTATTATTTATTATTTATTATTTATTATTTATTATTTATTATTTATTATTTATTATTTATTATTTATTATTTATTATT
>JAFGWC010000140.1 GCA_016937695.1 Bacteroidales bacterium | reverse complement strand
ATATTATTTAGCGGCTGCAAAAGTAATCACTTTTTATTTACTTGCAAATATTTTTCAGTATTTTTTTGAACCTTTTTTGTTGCTTTTTCGTTTTAAATATTTCCTCAAAAGCGGATGCAAAAGTAGGAACTTTTTTATTAGTACAAAATTTTTCTGCTATTATTTTCAAAATAATTTTACATTTTTTTGTATCATATTGTTATTTAAATAATTACAATGATTTTTTTTATTAAAATTCTTATGTGTTGTTTTACAGTCAATTAGCTTTTTTGATTTTGTAAATGCCTGATTTTCAGCTATAAATAAAATGTAATAAAACTTAACTTATTAAATGATTTTGTGTATTTATAGTTGTTTTTATTTCTTCAAAAATCCATTTATTATAAAATAATAGATTAAAATTCTCCATTTTCGCATCAAAAATCATAATAAATCAATAATTATTTTTTCATTTTCCATAACAATAGTAATTTTACATCAAATAAAATAAACCAAATATGAATACATTAATTAAAAATGCTTTTATTGTTAATGAAAACAAAGTCTTTATTGGCAATGTATTTATTAGAAATGGGGTTATTGAAAAAATATTTGATAGCACATTAGAGAATAAACACTTTGAAGCACACAATATTATTGATGGTAAAGGAAAATACTTAATTCCAGGTGTAATTGATGATCAAGTACATTTTAGAGAGCCCGGTTTGACACACAAAGCGGAAATTTACACTGAAAGCAAAGCAGCAATTGCTGGTGGTGTAACCAGCTTTATGGAAATGCCAAATACTATTCCACAAACTACAACAAATAAAGAATTAGAAGCTAAATTTAGAATTGCAGAACAAAAGTCTTTAGCTAACTTTTCTTTCTACTTTGGTGCAACAAATGATAATATAGAAGAAATAAAGAAAATTGATAAAGAAAAAGTATGCGGAATTAAAGTTTTTATGGGTTCATCCACAGGAAATATGCTTGTAGACAATATAGAAAGTTTAGAGTTAATATTTTCTGAAGCCCAAACTATAGTAGCTGTACATTGTGAAGATGAGGAAACTATAAAAGACAATACGCGAATATACAAAGAAATTTATGGTGAAGAAGTTCCAATAAATATTCATCCAAAAATAAGATCGGAAGAAGCTTGTTACAAATCATCATCATTGGCTGTTGAATTAGCAAAAAAACATGGAACCAGATTGCACATTTTACATCTTTCTACAAAAAAAGAGCTTGATTTGTTAGAGAATTCAATATCTTTAAAAAATAAAAAGATTACAGCCGAAGTTTGTGTTCATCACTTATGGTTTAATGATACAAAATATGATGAATTAGGAACAAAAATTAAATGGAATCCTGCAATAAAGACTGAAGAAGACAGAACAGCTTTACTTAACGCTCTTATTAACAATAAATTAGATGTGATTGCTACTGATCATGCTCCACATACAATACAAGAAAAATCAAATTCATATTTGAAAGCTCCATCGGGAGGTCCATTAGTTCAACACTCTTTACAAGTTATGTTAGAATTATATAAAAAAGGCGAAATCACTTTAGAAAAGATTGTTGAGAAAATGTGTCATAATCCTGCAATACTTTTTAATATAGAAAAAAGAGGTTTTATAAGAGAAGGTTATTGGGCAGACTTAGTTTTAGTAGATTTAAATGATAAATACGAAGTTAATAAAGAGAATATACTATATAAATGTGCTTGGTCGCCTTTTGAGGGAAATGTTTTTAATTCTAAAATAACACATACATTTGTAAATGGGAATATGGTATTTGAAAATGGGAGGTTTTATGAAGATATAAAAGGGAAAGCTCTAAAATTTAATAGATAACACTATAAAAATTGAGATTCAACATAAATAGAATCAAAAAATCAGATTAATACAATATTAAATAATTCATTAATTACTTAAATTCTTAAAAAATGAAAACAATAAATCTTTTAACACTATTCTTTGTTTTTTTAATATCACTAGCTTCTTGCAATGAAAACAGCAATGAAAAAAATAATGTAAACGACTCTATTTCAGCTATATCAATTCCGGAAGTAAAACCAGGAACCTTTTATAATATAGATATGAACAAAGGAAATTCTGTTGTTTTAGCCGATACTATTACTTACGATTTAGAATTAAAAAATAATGATCCTGAAGATGATTGGAAGCAGGAATGTTTACAATATATCGACAGAAAAGCATTGACAAATATTATTTTTAATGCCGTTTACAATGGAAAATTAACTGCTTATAATTACAATTACGGAATTCCTATGACTATTAAGCAAGTTAAAGAATTAGAAAAAGAATATAGCAGAGATAGAATTACAAAAATGCAATTTATTGAAGAATGGTTTTTTGATGAAAAAAACTTGGTTTTCGGGAAAAAAGTTATTGGAATAATGCTTGCTTATGAACTATACAATCCAGAAGGTGAAATAAGAGGCCATACTGCCGGAATTCTTGTGTATTTTAATAAAGATAAAAACAAAGAAATATAACAAATCAAGTTATTAATTAAATGAAAGTATTATTTATTGATTCAACAAACAAAATTCTTTTAGATTTGCTAACAAATAGCGGATTTGAATGCAATTATCAACCAAATATTTTAAAAAATGAAATTGAAAATACGATTCAAAATTACGAAGGCATAATAACAAGGAGTAAAATCACTTTTGATAAGGCATTGATTGACAGAGCAATAAGGTTAAAATTTATTGGTAGAGTTGGCGCCGGAATGGAGAATATTGATACTGAATATGCTGAAAGTAAAGGCATTAAGTGTTTTAACTCGCCGGAAGGAAACAGAGATGCAGTTGGCGAACATGCTCTAGGAATGCTTTTAAGTTTATTCAATAATCTTTGCATTGCAAATAATGAAGTTAAAAATGGCTTTTGGAACAGAGAAAAAAACAGAGGCTTTGAAATAAAAGGCAAAACCGTTGGAATAATAGGTTACGGAAATATGGGAAAAGCATTTGCTCAAAGATTATCGGGTTTTGAAGCCAATGTTATTGCTTATGATAAGTATAAAACTAAGTTCAGCGACAATTTTGTTGCTGAAGTTAGTTTAAATGAGCTGTTTGAAAAAACTGATATTCTAAGTCTTCACGTGCCTTTAACTGAAGAAACTACTTTTATGCTTAACAGAGATTTTATTTCTAAATTCAAAAATCCAATATATATTATAAACACAGCTAGAGGTAAAGTTCTGAAAATTAAAGATTTAATTGAAAATTTAAGAAGCAAAAAAGTTTTAGGAGCTGTTTTAGACGTTTTGGAATATGAAAAAAAATCGTTCGAAAATATTGCCGAAACTAATGAAAATGAAGACTTTAAATATCTTATAGAAAGCAAAAATGTTATGCTAAGTCCGCATATTGCAGGCTGGACATACGAATCAGATATTAAACTAGCACAGTTTTTGGCAGAAAAAATAATAAAAGAATTTACTTAGCACAAACTAATCCACAACAAATCTTGCAGTATGCCTGCTTTTTTGTTGCACAAAAATTTTACGTTTATTAGTCATTTCATTTATAATTTCTGAATCGTAATGTCTAATCGTAATTAAAGTCAAATTTAAATTATATAAAACTTTATAATCCTGATTTAATTCTGATAATGCAGCATCAACTTTATTTTTATCGTAATCAACACATATTGAGAAACTTACAGCAGAATTTTGCAATAAATTAACCTTAACTCTATATTTTGCTAAAACATAAAATATATTGCTCAAATTTTCTTCGGCAATAAAAGAAAAATCTCTTGGTGCAATAGAAATTAAAATTTGATTGTTTTTTGCTATATAAATAGGAACATTTGGACTCACACCTAAATTATTTTCAGTGGAATTTGAAATAATAGTTCCTTGCTTTTCGGGATTTTTAAAAGATTTAACTTCTAAAACAATATTTTTATTTTGAAGCGGCTTAATTGTTTTTGGATGAATAATTTTTGCTCCATAATATGCCAATTCAACAGCTTCGGTAAATGATATTGAATCAAGTTTTATAACATCCTTATATTCATTAGGATCAGAGTTAAAAACACCTTCTACATCTTTCCAAATAATTAATTTTTCAGCATCAAAAACATAAGCCAAAACCGCAGCCGTAAAATCAGAACCTTCTCTTCCTAAGGTAGTTACATTATTATTTTGATTTGATGCAATAAATCCTTGTGTTAAATATATTTTTTGTTGGGTAAAATCAATTTCATTTTTCAATAATCTTTCTGAAAGCTCCCAATTTATTTTTGCATCTCTGTAAATACTGTCTGTTTTTAGAAATTTTCTTATATCAATCCATTCATTTTTAATATGCATAAATTTGAGATATTCACTTACAATTTTTGTAGAAAAAATTTCGCCAAAAGAAACTATTTGATCGTATTCATAATCATAACTACTTGACGGATTAATACTTAATCGATTTTCTAATTCTGAAATTAATAAATTAAAATCAGAATAGATATCAGAATAATCATCTTCAAATAACTCAGAAATAATATCTAAATGAAAATTTTTAAGAATATCAAAATCAGATTTAAAATCAGATTTATTAAAATATTTATCTAAAATACTTTCTAAAGCACTTGTTATTTTACCCATTGCTGAAACAACAACAATAATCTGATTATCTGTATATTTATTCAATATACTAAATAAGTTTTTAACAGAAACCGCATTTTTAACAGATGCACCACCAAACTTAAATACTAACATTCACAAAATTTTATAAATTTAAGTATGCAAATTTATCATTTTTATTATTTTTTTATTAAAAACATTAAAAATCATTCTATTTAAGTCAAATATTTTGCAATTGACCATATTTTTCGTGACAAATAAAAAAAAACAAAGTTAGTTCACTTAAATTTTAGTATTTTTACAAAAAATTAATAATCATTGAAAATTATTTATAGATGCTAAGTTTCAATAATGTGACGACTTTAAACGAATTTATTATTGGAAGACAATCTGAATTTCCATATGCAAAGGGCGAATTATCACGTTTGTTAAGCCATATTGGCATTGCTGCAAAAATTGTACATCGAGAAGTTAACAAAGCAGGTTTGGTTGACATTTTAGGTGAAGCTGGCCAAGTTAATATACAAGGCGAGTCTCAAAAGAAACTAGACGTTTTTGCCGACGAACATTTTATAGGTGCTTTAAAAGCAAGTGGTGAATGTTGCGGAATTGCTTCTGAAGAAAATCAAGATATTATTACGTTTGAAGAAGAATTAGCTAATGATGGCAAATATATTGTAACAATGGATCCATTAGATGGCTCTTCAAATATAGATGTAAATGTTTCGATAGGAACTATTTTTGCTATTTACAGAAGATTATCGCCTGTAGGACATAAAGCTAAAATTGATGATTTTTTACAAAAAGGAACAAAACAAGTAGCAGCTGGATATGTTATTTATGGTTCGTCTACAATGATGGTTTATACTACCGGAAGAGGAGTTAACGGCTTTACACTCGATCCATCAATAGGTGAATTTTGCTTGTCTCATCGTGATATTACAACTCCTCATTCTGGCACAATATACTCTGTAAATGAAGGAAACTACTTTAAATTTCCGGAAGGCGTTAAAAAATATATAAAATATTGTCAGGAAAATGATACTGAAACTAAAAGGCCTTATACTTCCAGATATATCGGTTCTTTAGTTGCTGATTTTCATAGAAATTTACTTAAAGGCGGAATATTCTTATATCCGTCAACAGCAAGCTATACTGATGGAAAACTCAGATTATTATACGAATGCAACCCAATTGCATTTTTAGCCGAACAATCGGGCGGAAAAGCAACTGACGGAAAAGGAAACAGAATACTTGATATAAAACCAGAATCTTTGCACCAAAGAGTTCCATTTTATGTTGGTTCCAGACAAATGGTTAATCAAGCTGAAGAATTTATAAAAAAATATGACTCAAATTTAGATTAATTGAAAATTAATTATTCTTTTATTTTGTATAAAGCCCGTTTTATCACGGGTTTTTTTATTTTTGTGCAATTTACTTAATAAAAAACAAAATACTTTGAAATTACTTGAATTAACAAATCATTATAAGCAACATCCAAATCTTGCAATTGTTCTTGAAAACATCAAAAAAAAAGAACAACAAAAAATACATTTTAAAGGTTTATATACATCAGCCTCGAGTTTGTTTTTTTATGCTTTTCAAAATAAAGTTAATACTACAAACTTAATTTTATTGGCCGATAAAGAAGAAGCTGCTTACTTTTTTAACGATTTACAAAATATAGATAATTCAAACAATAAATTCTATTTGTTAAGCTCTTCATACAAAAAAGACTTTTCTAAACTTTCAGATATTAAACAATCTGAAGAAGATATAATTTCAAGAACAAAAATAATTGAAAAACTTATTGATAGAAATAGTATAAATATAATTTCTTATCCTGAAGCTATAATTGAAAAAGAAGCTTCTGTATCTGAACACAAAAAACAAAGTTTTAAAATTAATAAAGGCGAAAAGATTTCTACAGATTTCCTTAAAGAATTTCTATTAGAAGCCGGTTTTATTCAAAAAGAGTTTGTTTTTTCGCCTAACGAATTCTCAATTAGAGGAAGCATTTTCGATGTTTTCTCATTTTCAAATGAGTTTCCTTTTAGAATTGATTTTTTTGGCGATGAAGTTGAAACTATAAGAACTTTTGATATAATTAAACAACTTTCTATCGAACAATTAAATAATATAAATATTCACCCAAATGTTAATTTTATAAGTAAATCTGAAAATAAAATTTCTTTTTTCGAACATTTACCAAAAGAATGCACAATTTGGGCTAATAATATAAAGTATACTATCGATAAAATAGATTTATTAAACAAATCTATTTCTGAAATTAACAAACAAGCTGATTTAGTTTCTTTAAATCAAGAAGATATAATAAACTCATCAATATTTTTAGAACAAATTAATAAATTTAATATTATTGAATTTTGCCAAACTCCTTTTTTAAAGTCAGATTTAAAACTTGATTTTAAAATTGTAAAGCAAGCCGATTTTAATAAAAATTTCGATTTACTTTCTGATGATTTAAAAGAAAAAGAAAAGAATTTGTATAAAAACTATATTCTTTCCGACAATTTAAAACAAATTGAAAGATTAGAATCAATTTTAAGTTCTGAAAATATTAAAAACAAAATCAGTTTCACAGCTATCAGACCAACTATTCATGAAGGATTTTACGATAAAGATTTAAAAATTTGTTGTTATACTGATCATCAGATATTTAAAAGATACCACAGAGCAAAATATAGCAGTCAAGAACTTTTTGAAAAGAAAAGTTCAATTTCAGTATTGGAAATTAATCAATTAAAACCCGGAGATTATGTTGTTCATATCGACCATGGAATTGGCAAATTCGGCGGTTTGCAAACAATTGACGTTAACGGAAAACAACAAGAAACTATCAGAATTACATACAAAAACAATGATACACTGTATGTTAGCATTCATTCTTTGCATCGAATTTCAAAATATAAAGGAAGCGAAGGAACTGCCCCTAAAATTTACAAATTAGGTTCCGGCGCATGGCAAAAATTAAAAGATAAAACAAAAAGCAAGGTTAAAGATATAGCAAAAGACCTTATTGTTTTATACGCAAAACGTAAAGCGCTAAAAGGTTTTGAATTTTCACCAGACACTTATTTGCAACAAGCTTTAGAAGCGTCTTTTATTTATGAAGACACGCCCGATCAATTAAAAGCTACAATAGATACAAAAGCAGACATGGAGTCTGAAACTCCTATGGACAGACTTGTTTGCGGTGATGTTGGATTTGGGAAAACAGAAATTGCAATTAGAGCTGCTTTTAAAGCTGTTACCGATGGAAAACAAGTTGCAATTCTTGTTCCAACAACAATTTTATCGCTTCAGCACTTTCAAACTTTTAGAAAAAGACTTAAAAACTTCCCTTGTAATGTAGAATATATAAGCAGATTAAAAAATGCAAAAGAACAAAAAAGAATTATTGAAGAACTAAAATCAGGTAAAATTGACATTCTGATTGGAACTCACAGGATTATCAGTAAAGACATAGTTTTCAAGGACTTAGGATTATTAATTATTGATGAAGAACAAAAGTTTGGAGTAGCATTAAAAGAAAAATTAAAACAAATAAAAATAAACGTTGATACTCTAACTTTAACAGCAACGCCAATTCCAAGAACTCT
>JAFGWC010000139.1 GCA_016937695.1 Bacteroidales bacterium | reverse complement strand
GAACTATCGTGTGGCGAAAGTCCAACGTGTTGAACGTTTTCGGCTTTTAAAATCTCAATAGCATCAAAAACATCTTTTTCTTTTAATCCTTCCCAAGGCGCATAATCGCTTCCAACAACATATTGAAGAATAGCCATTAAATTAATTCCGCCTTTTTTCAAAATCGGAAAATGCAAACCACCAAAAACAGCATAAATATTATCGTCAAACAGTTTTTTTGTTCGTTCAATAATCTTTTGAATTGTCTGATGTCCGCAACCAACAATTAAAACAATTCCTTTTCCATTAAGCCTTATTGCAAGAGCTTGTTCTTCAACGTAACCCATTATAAATAAGTGTCTTGGGATATTTCCGATAGTATAAATTCCTTTCGAAATAACAGTTGGATTTTCAGTAACTTTTATGTCGTTTAATTGCAAATTAAATTCAGATGGCGATATTTTTACAGGCGAAAATATTGGAATTTTTGGAGTATCAACTTTTGCTTGAGAAATGCTGAAAGTTTTTGATTTTTGTTCTTTAATTCCGCCTAAATGGTCTAAATGAGCATGCGAAAAAACAATATAATCTATTTCATCAAACGATTTTTCTAATAAATTCATGTTGTGAAGCAGCGGCGAAGGATGTTTTTTTGCTCTGTTAAATCCAAAATCTAGTAAAATTTGTTCGTTATCTGCTGAAATTAAATACGAAACTCCGTTTTCGGTTTTCAGATTCTCATTAATGCTTTCAGAATCAACAATAGGCAAAATCGATATTTTGCTAATTGATTCATAATCAGTAAATTTGTCTATTTCTGTGTTCAGATATTTTTTGTTTGCAAATTTTCTTCCGTTTTCTACTTCATTTGTTTTAATTACTAAAAAAATGAAAACCAAAGCCAGAAATATAATAAAAATGTAAAAAAGTGCCATATTTTAAAAATTTAAAAGTTTATTATTTTTTCATAAAGTTAAAAAATATCTTAAAATAAAAGAAGCATTTTGTAAATAAATACAATCTATTGGTAAATTAGTTTTATATAATCAAAAAAAACTAATATCAGGTTTTTAAATTTATGTTACTTTAGTATTTTAAAAAAATCATACAAAAATGAACCAAATAATACAAGATTTTACCGAAGCACAACAAGTTTTAGAAAACTTTATTAATGATAAAAAAAACTTTGAAAAAATTGAACTCGCAGCACAACAAATGGTTTCTGCAATAAAAAATAAAGGAAAAATAATTTCTTGTGGAAATGGCGGCTCAATGAGCGATGCAATGCACTTTGCTGAAGAACTTACAGGAAGATTCAGAGAAAACAGAGCCGGAATTCCTGCAATTTCAATTTCCGATCCATCGCATATTTCATGCGTTGCAAATGATTTTGGATATGATTTTATTTTTTCTCGTTTTATAGAAAGTCTTGGTAATCAGGGAGATGTGTTGCTTGCGATAAGCACTTCAGGAAATTCTACTAACGTTATAAAAGCAGCAGAAGCGGCCAAAGAAAAAGGAATGAAAGTAATCGGTTTAACCGGAAAAACAGGCGGTAAATTAGCCAATCTTTGCGATATCGAATTAAGAGTTGAACATAACGGATACGCAGACAGAGTTCAGGAAATCCATATAAAAATAATACATTCTCTAATTCATTTTATCGAAAGTAATGTGTAAAATCCTAAAATAAAATTTCTCATGCTTGTAAAAACCTTTGGTAGTGCAGTTCACGGAATAGATGCAATAACAATTACAATAGAAGTAAATATATTACAAGGAATAAATTTTTTTCTTGTTGGTTTGCCCGATAGTGCTGTTAAAGAAAGCCAACAACGTGTCGATTCAGCACTTCGCCAATGCGGATTTAAAATTCCCGGAAAAAAAGTTGTAATAAATATGGCTCCTGCCGATATCCGAAAAGAAGGAAGCGCATACGATTTGCCAATTGCAATTGGAATACTTGCAGCAAACGCTGATATTAATTCCGAAAATGTTGATAAATACATGATAATGGGCGAGTTATCTTTAGATGGAAGTCTTCAGCCAATTAAAGGTGCTTTGCCAATAGCCATTCGTGCTCGAGAAGATGGATTTAAAGGCTTTATTTTGCCAAAAGAAAATGCAAACGAAGCTGCAGTTGTTGATAAACTTGAAGTTTACGGAGTTGAAAATATTAAAGAAGTAATCGATTTTTTTAACGATAAAATTGAACTTGAACAAACAATAATTGATACAAGAAAACAATTTTTCGAAAGTCATAATAATTCAGAAATTGACTTTGCCGATGTAAAAGGACAGGAAAATGTAAAAAGAGCACTGGAAATTGCAGCAGCAGGCGGGCATAATATTATAATGATTGGCCCGCCTGGTGCAGGAAAAACTATGCTTGCAAAAAGAATTCCGGGAATTTTACCGCCATTAACATTACATGAGGCTCTAGAAACAACAAAAATACATTCGGTAGCCGGAAAAATTTCTAAAGAAACTTCTTTAATGGTTTCACGCCCGTATATTTCGCCTCATCATACAATTAGCGATGTAGCTTTAGTTGGTGGAGGTGCATTTCCACAGCCAGGCGCAATTTCTCTAGCTCATAACGGAGTACTTTTTTTAGACGAATTGCCCGAATTTAAAAGAACAGTTCTCGAAGTTTTACGCCAACCAATAGAAGATAGGAAAATTACAATTTCCAGAGCAAAATTTACTGTAGAATATCCGGCAAGTTTTATGCTCATTTCTTCTATGAATCCTTGTCCTTGCGGATATTATAATCATCCCGAAAAAGATTGTGTTTGCTCGGTTGGTGTTGTGCAAAAATATTTAAATAAAATTTCCGGTCCATTATTAGACAGAATCGATATACATATTGAAGTTGTGCCTGTTCCGTTTAGTAAATTATCTGAAATAAAACCTTCTGAAGACAGTAAAACTATAAGAAAAAGAGTTATTAATGCACGTGAAATACAATCAGAAAGATTTAAAGATATGCCAGAAGTTTATGCAAATGCTCAAATGAGTTCAAAACAAATAAGAAAATATTGTCAAATTAACGATTCTGGTCAGATTTTATTGAAAAATGCTATGGAAAAGCTTGGTTTATCAGCTCGTGCATATGATAGAATTTTAAAAGTTGCTCGTACTATTGCAGATTTAGCAGCAAACGAAAACATTGAAACAGAGCATCTTGCAGAAGCAATTCAATATCGTAGTTTAGATAGAGATAATTGGGGAAATTAATTGTCACACATACTAATTATAATCTTTCATTAATGAAAAATTTATTAATATTATCAATATTATTTCTTTTAAATATTAATTTAGCTATTGCTAAAGAAAGTTTTGAGCATAAAAACCAAGAAAATAATCATGAGATTATAAAGAAAAAAGAATCTAAAAAAAAAATATTAATAAAAAGAACTCTTAAAAAGAATCCTGATGACAGAATTTATGAAAGGAATTCTGTTTATAGTTTCATTTCTTCACTCTCATCAATTTTATTATTAATAGCAGGCATTAGTTTCTTTTGGATTTTAGCTGTTTTAGCTACATTATTTTCAATTAAAAGTAGAATTAATAGAAAAAGAAGCATTGAATTAAAAGGTAAGTTTTTTAATACATTCACTTGGGTATATATTGGAATTTTATCTTTTATTACAGCTTTTGTATTTACAATGCTTTTAATATCACCATTTTAATTTATATAAACTAATTTTTTCAAGCAATAACTTTAGTGATAAATTAATAGAGAAATAAAAAATATGTTTGAAATCAGAAAATCTTGATACCTTTGTTTTTACTTAAAAATATCTGTAATTTGAAATTAAAATTAAAATTAATATTGCTATTGTTGATTGGGTTTTCATATCTTTCACAAGCTCAAATTTATCCACCTTCTTTTTATAAAGATTATAATATCGATTCAAGTTTGAATAATACTTTAAGTTTAAGAATCGAAAATTCAAATTTTTTAAAAAACAACGAATATTTCAACGATATTATTCAAGGATACACTTTAATTGGTTGGTTTTTAAATCCAAAATTAACATATTATCCAGTAAAGAATGCAAAAATCGAAGCAGGTGTTCATTTTTTAAAATATTCAGGAATTGAAAATTTTACACAAGCAATTCCGACTCTCAGTTTTCAATACAAAGCCGGAAATTATACAAATATAATTTTAGGAACTTTATACGGTTCAACAAATCATCAAATGATTGAACCAATTTTTCGTTACGAATATTATTTTACTGATAATGTTGAAAATGGCTTACAGTTTTTGTTCGACACAAAAATTTATAAAGGCGATATTTGGATTAACTGGCAACAATTTATTTTTAAAGGCGATGATAGTCAGGAGATTTTCACATTTGGTTTGTCTAATAAATTTATTTTAAATCCAAAAAATGAAACACAACAATTTTATATTCCAATACAAATAATTTTTGTTCATCAAGGCGGACAAATAAACGAAACCAGCGAAAAATTAATTACAATTAATAATTCTGCATTTGGTATTGGATATAGCTTTATGCCAAATTTAAGTTTTATAGATAAAATAAGTGCAGAGCAATATTATGTTGCATATAATGATATGTCAACAACATATCAATCTCCTTATATTCAGGGATTTGGATTATATTCAAAATTAGATGCAAAACTTAAAAATTTTAATTTCAATTTTTCGTGGTGGTATTCCAATTCTTATATTTCAAAACGCGGACATCCTGTTTTTCAATCACTTTCTACTGTTTATAACGGTTTTAGCGAAAAACAAAGAGCTTTAATCAGCAGTAAAATAAATTATGAAAAAAATATTGTTAAAGGACTTGATATTGGAGTCGGTTTCGAAAGCTATTTTGATTTATATTCACATTATGCAGATTATTGGTATATGTTTTATATAAATTTTAACAGAGATTTTTTTATAAAACGATTTAAGTAATTGATAATTAATAAATAATCAAATCAAAAAATTATAATTAAACAATAATAAAATGAAAACAAATCTAAAAATCATAATATTATTTAGTTTTTTATTGGCAATTTTTAATTCATGCACAAAAGAAAATATTGAAGAATCGCCATCTGAAGACTGGATAGACGGACGAACTGTAAGATATACAGTTTTAGTTGTTTCTGCAGGAAACACTTCTTTTAAATCAATCATGGCTGCCGATAGCGCAATTGTTTCATTGATTATGAATAATAGAACATATAGTTCAGCTACCGACACAAACGGACTTGCAACTTTTAATAATCTTGCAGCCGGAATTGCGGCCGTTAATATTAAATATCCAAACCACACAACAGCAAACCTTATTGTCGATTTATCTGTAAAAACAGATTCCGTTATCGATTCCGATAATTTAAGAAATTCATCTACAATGGTGGCTATGTTTCCATTAAACGGCCAAGGCACTGCCAATATTAAAGGAAAAGCTTTTGCAGAGTTAAATACCGATTTGCTCGGATTAGAAAATGCACCACCAGATTTGAAAATTAGTTCAATAATAGAATCATCGCAACTAATTGATTTTGTGAACCATACAGGAAGCGGACAAATATTGGAAATTTCTTACGAGCAAACTATAAATACAACAAATCTTAATGCAAGTAGCGAATATGAAATAAATGTTCCTGCAGCCGGTTCGGGCTTAAAAATTGTAATTAAAGCAGATGATTTTGTCTACAATCAAATTAACGGTGGAATTCCACAAAGAAAAATTTACAATCATAACGCCGATACTATTTCTGTAGTTTCAGGCATAACTTATTTTAATGATATTATTTTTGAATAAAAAATGGAAAAACAAAATATTTCTGATAAACAAAAACAATTAGATTTACGATATTTGGCAATGGCTAAAATTTGGGCCGAAAATTCATATTGCGAAAGAAGAAAAGTAGGCGCTCTTTTAGTAAAAGATAAAATGATTATTTCTGACGGATATAATGGAACACCATCCGGTTTTGAAAATATCTGTGAAGACGAAAATAATAAAACAAAAGCCTATGTGCTTCATGCAGAGGCAAATGCAATAACAAAAGTTGCCAAATCAAATAACAGCAGCGAAGGTTCAACCCTTTATGTAACTTCATCGCCTTGCATTGAATGTTCAAAATTAATTATTCAAGCCGGAATAAAAAGAGTAGTTTTTACAGAAAAATACAGACTTGAAGATGGAATAAAACTTCTACAAAGAGCTGATATTGAGATAGTTCACGTAGAATAAATTATATATAAAAAAACATTTTTAAAATAAAATAAATGGATACAAAAAACTCGAAATTATCAATATACGCACCATTAGTGCTTGCAGTTGTTTTTGCTCTTGGAATATATTTGGGCAATTTGCTCAATTTCCAATCAAAAGATAATAAAATATCGTTAAAATCAGAACCAAACAAACTAGATCTAATTATAGATTTAATCGAATCTGATTATGTAGATACAGTTTCAACAAGCGATTTAATTGAAGAAGCCGTTCCATATATTTTAAAAAACCTAGATCCGCATTCAATTTATATTCCTGCCAAAGATCTTAAACAAGTAAACGAACCGCTAGAAGGTAATTTTGAAGGTATCGGCGTACAATTTAACTTATTGAATGACACTATCTTAGTAATAAATACAATTTCCGGCGGACCTGCAGAAAAAGTTGGCTTAATGGCAGGCGATAAAATAATAACAATTAATGATTCATTATTTGCCGGAAAAAAAATTACTAACGAAGATGTAATTAAAAATCTGAAAGGAGAACAAGGAACAACAGTTAAAGTTGGAGTTGCAAGAATTGGATTTGATAAACTTTTGAGTTTTGAAATAACAAGAAATAAAGTCCCTTTATACAGTGTTGATGTAGCTTATATGATGTCCGAAGATATTGGTTATGTCAAGATAAGTGCTTTTGCCAGAACTACTTACGATGAATTTATGCAAGCTGTTAATAATTTGCATAAACAAGGAATGAAAAAAATTGTTCTCGATTTACGCTCAAACACTGGTGGTTACCTTGATGCAGCAATCAGTATTATTGATGAGTTTCTTGAAAAGGATAAACTAATTGTTTATACCGAAGGAAAAGCCAGACCACGTTATGAATACAAAGCAACAAAAAATGGAGCTTGTTTAAAAGATGAATTAGTTGTTTTAATCGACTCTTGGTCTGCATCAGCAAGTGAAATAGTTGCAGGAGCAATTCAGGATAACGACAGAGGAACAATTGTTGGTCGCCGTTCATTCGGTAAAGGATTGGTTCAGGAATCAAGTTATTTTAGAGATGGTTCTGCACTTAGATTGACAATTGCAAGATATTATACACCAACAGGAAGAAGCATACAAAAATCTTATTCTAAAGGCAATGATGAATATGAACTTGATTTATTACATAGATACGAAAATGGCGAATTTGAATCAGCAGATAGTACTGTTTTTGCCGATTCGTTAAAGTTTGTAACTAAAGGAGGAAAAATTGTTTATGGTGGTGGAGGCATTATGCCTGATGTTTTTGTTGCTGTTGATACTCTTGGAGTTACACCTTATTTTCAGGAAATATCTCACAAAGCTCTAATTTATATATATGCTCTGGAATATACAAATAAATATAGAACTCAATTATCAAAACTTACAGATTATAAGCAAATTATAAAATTCTTAGATTCTAAAAATGTATTTATTTCTTTTATTGATTATGCAACTAGTAAAGGAATAAAACCTATTGAAAAGGACATTAAAATTTCTAAAGAATTAATAAGAACAAATTTGTATGCATATATTGCCAGAAATATTATCGATAATAAAGGTTATTATCCAATAATTAGTAAAGTTGATTTAACATTAAACAAAGCAATTGAAGTTTTAAAATAAATAAATCTTTTATTTGATGTTTAATAACAATTAAACAAATAGTTAATAAATTATTTTGAAATATTATTTCTGATTATCTTTGAATAAAACAGAACTACACTATAAAATAAATTAATTATGAATAGACTTCAAATGATAAAGAGGCTTGATGAAAAGCCAAATAAACTTTGGGATATAATTGTAATAGGCGGCGGCGCTACAGGATTAGGAACAGCTCTTGACGCAGCTTCGAGAGGATATGATACATTATTAATCGAGCAGTCCGATTTTGCAAAAGGCACTTCAAGTAGAAGTACAAAACTTGTACATGGCGGAGTAAGATATCTGGCTCAAGGAGATATTTCTCTTGTCCTTGAAGCTCTTCATGAAAGAGGCCTTCTTAGAAGAAATGCTCCGCATCTTGTTAAGGATCAATCATTTATAATACCAAATTATAGCTGGTGGACAGGTCCTTTTTATACAGTTGGAATGAAAGTTTATGATATGATGGCAGGAAAGTTAGGCTTAGGTCCATCAGAACATATAACAAAAGAGGAAACCTTAGCTGCAATACCTAATTTATCTGAAGAAGAACTTACAGGTGGAGTAATTTATTATGACGGACAATTCGATGATGCTCGTTTGGCTGTAAATTTAGCCCAAACAATTGTTGAAAATAATGGAACAGTTATAAACTATTTTAAAGCTACAAATATTCTTAAAACAGATGAGGGAATGGTTTCTGGCGTTGAAGCTGTTGATATTGAATCAGGTAAAGAATATAAATTAAGATCAAAAGCCGTAATTAATGCAACTGGAGTTTTTGTTGATGATATTATTAAATTTGATAATCCTGAAGCTAAAAAAATGGTGAAACCAAGCCAAGGTGTTCACATTATTCTTGACAAATCATTTTTACAAAGTGAAACAGCTATAATGATTCCAAAAACTTCTGATGGTCGAGTACTTTTTGCAGTGCCTTGGCACGATAAAGTTGTTGTTGGAACAACAGATACACCAATTGATGATACAAGTCTTGAACCAAGAGCTTTAGAAGAAGAAGTTGATTTTATTTTAACAACTGCTGCACAGTATCTTAAAAAAGATCCTAAAAAAGAAGATGTGCTTTGCATTTTTGCTGGATTAAGGCCTCTTGCAGCACCTCAAGGCGATGATACATCTACAAAAGAAATTTCAAGAAGCCACAAGCTAATTGTCTCATTATCAGGACTAGTAACTATTACTGGAGGTAAATGGACTACTTATAGGAAAATGGGCGAAGATACAGTAGACAAAGCTGCAATGGTTGGCGGATTGGAAGAAATTAAATGTGTAACTAAGCATATGCCTATTCATGGTTATGTAATAAATAATGATTTTAGTGATCATAAATATATTTATGGTTCGGATAAAGTTCATTTACAAAGACTTGTAACTAGTAATCCTGAACTTGGCGAGCGACTTCATCCTAATTTACCTTTTACAAAAGTTGAAGTAGTTTGGGCAGTAAGAAATGAAATGGCCAGAAACCTTGACGATGTTCTAGCCAGAAGAGTTAGAGCATTATATCTTGATGCCAGAGCAAGTATTGAAATGGCACCCGAAGTTGCTAAAATAATAGCTAAAGAATTAGCTTACGATGAAAACTGGATTACTAAAGAAGTTGAAATATATAAAAATTTAGCTAAAGGCTATTTGCTTGCCGATTAATAACTAATAGTCATTGTATCAATTGTTTAAAAAAAAGTTAGAGAACTTGCAGATATTATACAATCAATTAACTGATTGATACGATGACTTGCGGATTTTAAGAAATAAATAAAATAAATATCTTCAATTTTAAAAAGCACTGAAAATCAAATAATTGAAAGTGCTTTTTTATTTAAAAACTAATCATAAAAAGTCTAAACAATGAGAATTCTTTTAATTTTATTAACCAGTTTTTTTATTTCATGCGAAACTCAAAAAGAAATCGCAAATAATGATTTTATCTCTAATATCCCAAGCGCGCCGGCTTTAGTTTATAAAACAACAAAAAATTATAATAATAATGTGCCAATAATTTTATCTGAAGATAAAAAGGAGATTGTTTCATATCCTGCGCCAACTGATTTAAAAGTAGGAAATAATTTTGCATTACCAACAAAATTAAAAAATGGCTATCTGCTTGATAATAGAGGAATTAGTAAAAATGTTGCTTTTTTAAAACTAACATATCAGGAATTTTCAAATCTTGAAAAAGCTCCATCAACAAAAGAATTAATGGATTTAATTATTGACGATAATCCACTAAAAGAATTATATAAATGCGGTTTACGCTCTGATTATAAGAACATTGAGCCTGAATTAAATAATATAATTACAAAAAAAGAATTAAATAAATTTGAAAAATTAAAATAGAAATATTATTCAAACTAAATAATTTTCATTTAGTCCATAATCATAAATATATAATTAATAAAATGTTCTCAATACTAAAGCCCGCAGCACATATCGAAAAACTGCCCGAAAACGAAATAAATTCTGCTTATAAAAAATATCGTATTCAGGTTTTTATCGGAATTTTTATTGGATATGCATCATATTATCTAGTTAGGAAAAATTTTGCATTGGCAATACCTGATTTAATTAAGGAAGGCTTTACAAAAGCAGAATTAGGCTTTGCATTATCAGGTGTTTCTATCGCTTATGGAATAAGCAAATTTGTAATGGGAAATTTTTCAGATAGAAGCAATCCAAGATATTTTATGCCTCTTGGTTTAGTTTTATCATCAATTACAATGGCTTCTTTGGGATTAATATCATGGACAACATCAAGTATTTCGGCAATGTTTATCATTTTATTTCTTAATGGATGGTTTCAAGGAATGGGATGGCCACCAAGTGGAAGGACAATGGTGCATTGGTTTTCGATAACCGAAAGAGGAACAAAAATGGCTTTTTGGAATATTGCTCACAATGTTGGAGGCGGATTAATAGGTCCGTTGGCAATTGCAGGTATAGCAATTTTTAGCGATTGGCACAGTACATTTTATTTTCCGGCAATAATTGCAATTTTAATTGCAATTATAACATTTATTTTACTTAAAGATACACCTCAATCTGTTGGTTTACCACCAATTGAAGAATTTAAAAAAGATTATCCTGAAATATACGATAAAAATCAGGAACGAGAGTTTTCAGCAAAAGAAATTTTTTTTAAACATATATTACCAAATAAATGGCTTTGGTCAATCGCTTTTGCTAATGCATTTGTTTATTTTGTTAGATATGGAGTTGTTGATTGGGCACCAACTTATTTGACTGAAGTAAAAGGTTTTTCGGCAGATGATTCGAAATGGGCTTATTTTGCATATGAATGGGCTGGAATCCCTGGAACATTAATTTGTGGTTATTTAAGCGATAAAGTTTTTAAAGGCAGACGCGCTCCAGCCGGAATTATTTACATGATTCTTGTATTTATTGCAATCTTGATATATTGGCTCAATCCCGCAGGACATCCGTTAATTGATAATATTGCATTAGTTTCTATAGGATTTTTAATATACGGACCAGTTATGTTAATTGGAGTTCATGCACTTGATCTTGTGCCAAAAAAAGCAGCAGGAACGGCAGCCGGTTTAACCGGATTATTTGGATATTTTATAGGCGCTTCATTACTAGGAAACATTGCAATTGGTTATGTTGTAGATAATTATGGTTGGAATGGCGGATTTTTTATGCTCGCCTTATCTAGCTTATTGGCAATAGTTTTTCTTGCATTTACATGGAATCAAGGTGGTGTTGTTGATAAAAAAATTGTAGAATAAAGATTGCTGAAACAGGAAATTTTAAATTTTGCCACTAATACACAAATAAATATTTTCTGTATTAGTGGCTTTTAAATGTTTATTTTTTTCTATAAATAATATTTAGCAGTTTTTTAAGATATTTATTTTTATATATTTGCGCATCATAAAAATAAAATAAAATATGACTTATCAAGAGCCCATAAAAAAAGAAAAAATTAAATTTTCAAAAGCTTTTTGGATTGCAAACTCAGTTGAGTTATTGGAAAGAGCTGCTTATTACGGAGTTTTTATTGTAATAACTCTTTATTTATCAAGAATTTTAGCTTTTTCAGATGTTGAAGCAGCTTTAATTGCAGGTATGTTTTCTGCAGGATTATATTTTTTACCAACTTTTAGTGGTGCATATGCAGATAAAATAGGATTTAAAAATGCCTTATTAATTGCATTTAGTTTGTTAACAATAGGATATGCCGGTTTAGCTTTATTCCCTGGTTTTTTAGAAGCAAAAGGTCTTGTTGAATATGGAAGAGAAGTTACTTTCACAGGATTACGTGATAAAAGTATAAGGTTTAATATTATCCCGATTATGCTAGTTATAATGGTTGGAGGTTCTTTTATAAAATCAGTAATAACAGGAACTGTAGCCAAAGAAACAAGCGAAACCAACAGAGCAAAAGGTTTTTCAATTTTTTATATGATGGTAAATATTGGCGCCTTTTCAGGAAAAACAATCGTAAAACCACTTAGAGAGTCAATGGGAAATTTAGGTCTGATTAATTTAAATTATTTTTCTGCCAGTATGACTTTTATAGCCTTAATAATGATTTTCTTTTTTTATAAATCAGCAAAAGCTGAAGGAGAAGGAAAATCAGTAAAAGAAATTTGGAATGCTTTGATAAAAGTAGTTACAAATGGTCGATTAATATCTCTAATTCTTATAATAACAGGATTTTGGATGGTTCAGCATCAGCTTTATGCTACAATGCCAAAATACGTTTTAAGATTGGCTGGTGAAGATGCATCGCCTTCGTGGTATGCGAATGTAAACCCTTTAGTTGTTGTATTATCTGTTGGAATAGTTACTCAATTAATGCGAAAAAGAACAGCACTTTTTTCAATGACCGTTGGTATGTTTATAATGCCTGTTTCTGCGTTAATGATGGCTGCTGGAAATATGATAAAAGGCGGCATGGTTGATTTAGGATTTATTGAAATGCACCCTGTTGCACTTATGATGATTGTTGGTATTGTATTTCAGGGTTTGGCAGAATCTTTTATTTCGCCAAGATATTTGGAGTATTTTTCTTTTCAGGCACCGAAAGGCGAAGAAGGTTTATATCTGGGATTCAGTCATTTACACTCATTTTTATCATCAATTTTGGGTTTTGGTTTATCCGGATTTTTATTGCAAAAATATTGTCCAGATCCTGCACTTTTTGAAACTCATGCAGAATGGGAAAATGCTTCAGTAAACGCTCATTATATTTGGTATTATTTTGTTGGAATTGCTATAGTTTCTGCAATAGCATTAATTTTGTATGGTTTTATTGTTAAAAAGTTAGATGGCAAAAAGGCATTGGTTTAAAAAAATGGCAATTAACCTAAGTTCGATTTAAAATTTAATTGAATTTATATCGCTGTTATTATTTGTTAGAATGATATAATAGTTAAACTGTTATGGTGTTAAATTGCTGAATTTTAACAATATAACAATAAAACAATTTAACAACGGCTTCAGCGCTCCCGCAAGTAATTTTAATTTTTTTTAATGTAAAACGAATCAGTTAATTTATCTTTTTTTTTTATCGAACTCAGTTTTTTAAAAAGTACAAATTGTTTGGGAATATTATGTTTATTAAAAACTTTCAGAATTAAAATAATAAACTACAAATATATTTTGAATGTATTTAACAATTATCTATTTTCGCATTTCAATTCGCAAGCCCGGATGGCGGAATTGGTAGACGCGCTGGTCTCAAAAACCAGTTCCTTCGGGAGTGCCGGTTCGATCCCGGCTCCGGGTACAAAAGCTCTAAACTTTGTTTAGAGTTTTTTATATTTATATACATTAGAATAAAAAATCCCAAATTAATAATTTAACTTGGGATTTTTTTATAAGGAATTATATAATTTATTTTTTATAGAGTTCTTCTATTTGCTCTTTATATTTTTCGATTACAACTCTTCTTTTAAGTTTTAAAGTTTGAGTTAACATTCCGTTTTCAATACTGAAATTTTCATCTGTAAATATAAATTTCTTAGGAATTTCATAACCTCCGTAACTTCCTTCAAGACTTTTTTTAATTTCCATGCTTATAAACTCTTGAACAATTGGAGTATGAATTAATTTGCCAACATTAGTTTGCATTTTTAATGTTTCGGCAGTTTTTTTCAAAACAGCACAATCAGGAATTATAATACAGATATTGTAAGGCTTTCCATCTCCAAAAATCATTGCATTTTCAATATATGGTAATAAACGGATGTCTTCTTCTAATGCTGCTGGAAATACATATTTGCCGTTTTCTAGTTTAAACTGTTCTTTAATTCTTCCTGTTATATAAATATATCCATCTTCGTCAATTGTTCCTCTATCGCCTGTTTTAAGCCATCCATCTTCGGTAAATATCTCTTTTGTTGCTTCTGGTTTATTGTGGTATCCAACCATAACGTTAGGTCCTTTTACTTGGATTTCACCATCAGTACTTTTATCTTCAATCATTGAGCGATCAATTCTAACTTCAATAAATTCAAGAGGAGTTCCAATACTTCCGGGCTTGTTTAAATCAGGACTACACATACTAATTGCAGGAGAAGTTTCACTTAAGCCGTAACAATCAAATACTGGCAAACCTATATCAGAAAAGAAATACGAAATTTCTAAATTCATTTTTGCACTTGCAGTAATTGAGGCAACAAGTTTTCCCCCAAACTTTTCATGAATTTTTGGAAATACAAGTTTTTTACCAATTGCTAATTTAAATTTTGTTAATAAATCAACTTTCCCTTTTAATTCGCGATTTTTTCTTGCAGCATTTATAGACATAACAAATAATTTTTTTGCAAGTCCGCCAGTTTCATTCATTTTAGCCCAAATTCCATCGTAAATTTTATTAAAAACACGAGGAACAGCAATAAGAAATGTTGGTTGTACTTTAATTAAATCGTCTGCCAATGTGTCAACACTTTCCATAAATCCAATTGAACCACCAAAAAAGAACCAATTATATAATTCGGCTACTTGGCCGTAACTGTGCGCCCAAGGTAGAATCGACAAGCTTCTTGATGTTTCATTTAGCATGTAATATCTGTGATATCCGGCTCTGGCATTTGATGTGAAGTTTCCATGAGTTAACAGGACACCTTTTGGATCGCCAGTTGTGCCAGAAGTATAAATTAATCCTGCAATATCATTAAATTTTGGTGCTATTGAAGGAACAGGGTTTTCTTCACCGTATTTTTCAAGATGACTCATGCTTATTTCGCTTTGGTCATCAATAATATATATGTTTTTTAAAGAATCAATTTCATCTTTAAAATGTTTTATTTGTTCATAAATTTCTTTTTTAGAGATTAATAAAAATTTAATGTCTGCATCTTTTATTATGTATTTCCATGTTTTTAAAATTTCATTTTCGTACATTGGAACAAAGCGAGCAGCAAGGCCATAAGTTGCAAAAGCAGCAACAGCCCATTCAACTCTATTGTTAGCAATAATTGCAACGGCATCATCTTTTTTTATTCCTAGAGAAGCTAAACCTCCTCTGAAATTATCTACTCTTTTTCTAAAATCACCATATGTTATCCATTCATATTCGCCGGTGTTTTTATTTTTTGTTCCAAAAAGTTTATTGTTTTTGAATTTTTCGGTAGCTATTTCAAAGTGGTCCAGTAGGTTGTCAGGTTTTTCTATTGTAATCATTTTTTTATTTTGAATTTGTTATGCATACATAATTATCGAGACAAATATATAATTAATTTCATATATATTTTAAAATATTTTAACAAATTTTAACCAAATTTTACTGTTAGTTTAATATTCAAGAAATTGACTTAATGTATTATTGAAATTTTCAAAAATTGATATGCGAAAATTTGTTCGTGATTTTTATAAATAATTGCCTCAAATTATTATTTTGAAGATGAATTTGAAAACTTATTAACAATGACTAGTTATTTGTCAGATAATCAGAGCTATACATTTTTTTTTAACAATAAGCTGTTAATAAGTTGTGTCTTTAATTTGCTGAAAACAAGAATATTATTAAAAGTTTTATTTAGTTTTGTGAATAAAATTATCATCATTTTAAGTAGTATGGCAAGAGTTAGTTATAAAGAAGAAAAATTATTGCGGAAACATAAGTTGTCTTTTCTTTTTAATGATTTAGAACAAGATGTTTTAGATAATTATTGTAAAAAATACAATATAAATAATAAGTCTAAGTTTATGCGCGAAGCTATTGTTAAAGCTATATTAAAACAATTAGATAAAGATTATCCTTCATTATTTCCGGAATTTGAAGAACAAAACCAACCTGTTTATGAACAAGGCACACTAGCGTTTTAAATTATAATCTGAGCGTTGTTATTAGTATATTAGTTACTAGTCATTAAATAATTGCACAACAATTACTAGCAATGCTTCGTATTTTATATATTTAAATTCCATAAGGCAATACCTCTTGTTAATTGTTTTATCAAATTTTGAATATTAATTAGCAACAATCAATATTCAATTTTCAAGTAGAAATGCTCAAACATAAAAATTTAGACACAAAGGCAATTATTGAATATTTTGTAATAATTTATTTATTGTTTAACTAAAGAATAAATATCT
>JAFGWC010000138.1 GCA_016937695.1 Bacteroidales bacterium | reverse complement strand
TTGTAACAGGAACAGGTAAAATTGAAGAAAAAGGTTTTAAAATAATTGCAGCTCATACTGATTCGCCAAGTATAAAAATTAAACCAAAACCAGAAATTACTGTCAAAGACAAATATTTGAAATTTAACACAGAAATTTATGGCGGTGCAATTTTATCAACATGGTTCGACAGGCCTTTATCAATTGCAGGAAGAATAAGCCTTTTAAGCAATGATGCTTTTAAACCTGACATAAAATATGTTAATTTTAAACAACCAATTTGTATAATTCCTAATTTAGCTATTCATCTAAACAGAGAAATTAATAGTGGCCATAAAATTGAAAATCAAAAAATGATGCTGCCTTTGATTTCAACTGTAAATGAGCAATTTAACAAAGATAATTTCTTAAAAAGCATCATTTCATCTGAATTAAAAATTGATTCGGAAAAAATAATTGATTTCGATTTAAATTTATATGATTTTGAAAATGGAAAAATTATTGGCTTAAACGAAGAGTTTATTTCTTCAGGAAAACTTGATAATTTGGCAATGGTGCATACAGGAATTCAAGCACTTATCGACAGTCAGCCAACCGAAGCAACTCAAGTAATGGTTTGCTTTGACAATGAAGAAGTTGGAAGTTTGACAAAGCAAGGTGCCGGTTCGCCTTTCTTAAAAAGCGTATTACAAAGAATTAGTTATCAATTTAAAAATGATATTGAATCATTTTACAGATCTTTAAGCCACTCTTTTTTAATAAGCGCAGATATGGCTCATGCTTTTCACCCTAATTTTGCAGAAAAACACGATCCTGTGAATTTACCTGTAATTAATGGCGGACCTGTTATTAAAATAAATTCAAATCAAAAATACACTACTGATGCAGAATCAAGTGCAGTTTATGAAATGCTTTGTAAAATTGCCGGCGTTCCTGTTCAAAAATATGTAAACAATTCTGATATTATTGGTGGTTCTACTTTAGGGGCAATTTCTTCCGGACAATTAGATATTCGTTCTGTTGATATAGGAAATCCAATATTAGCAATGCATTCTATAAGAGAACTTGGAGGAGTTGATGATCATTTATGGGTTTTAAAATCATTTTTAGAGTTTTACAGATAGTTTTAAAAAAAATTATAACACAGGCTGTTAAAACATAAAAGTCTAACAGCTTGTGTTTTTGTTATAAAAATCAGATTTATTATCTTCCAGTCAATGTTTTAGGAATCCTGCCAGATTTTATCGTTTCTGAACGCAATCTGCGGCCAAGTATTTTTTCAATCATATTACCTGTTTTAAGTAATCTTTCAATATTAATTCCTGTTTCTATTCCCATTTCGTCCATCATTACAACCATATCTTCAGTAGAAACTAATCCTGCAAGATTTGGATCGGCATAATAATAAGCTCCTGTGCCTGCAACCGGAACGCCACTTACAAAATTAGCTGGCTGCCCACCAATTCCGCCCATAGAAGCTTCAAAATGAGTCATTCCTGCCTGCAAAGCGGCTAAAATATTTGCCATACCCCAGCCTCTTGTTGTATGAAAGTGCACAATATGTTTTGAAGTGTCAGGTATTGCATCTAAAATCATTGAGTAATATTTAAAAACCCTGTCAGGCGATGCAGAACCATCATGATCAGCATGCTCAACATCGCTAGCACCAATATCAAGCCATCGTTTTGTAAATTCAACTGCTTTAGACATTTCTGTAGGTCCTTCAATCGGGCATCCCCAAATTGTGCTAACAGTTCCATTTACTTTTATACCTGCATCATTAGCTTTTTTAATGTACTCTTCGCTCATTTTCCAATATTCATCTAAAGATAAACCGGA
Source organism: Bacteroidales bacterium (assembly GCA_016937695.1). Lineage (GTDB taxonomy): Bacteria > Bacteroidota > Bacteroidia > Bacteroidales > NBLH01 > NBLH01. The sequence goes on along the minus strand of JAFGWC010000138.1, from coordinate 5,036 downwards.
ATTTTTTCTATGATGCGATTCGCTGGTTGAAACCATTAACAAAATTCGGTCTGGTCCCCAGCCTTCTTTTTTTGCTTCGATAGCTCTTTCAATTGCTTTTTCTCTTATTGTTACTGCAGTAATTGTAACATCATCTATTAAATCTGCTATTTTTTTGCTGGATTTTACTCTTTTCATTAATTCGTCAGAATCCTTAAACTGTGGCATTCCTTTTGGGTTTCCAAAATTTGTTAATTCTATATTTTTAAGTCCGGATAATATTAATTGTTCCGCTACCCAAACTTTTGCATCAGTTGGCACAAAAATTTCTTCGTGTTGAAATCCATCTCGTACTGTTATATCACCAATCGTAACTTTTTTAGGATAGTTCATATTTATTTATTTTTATTATTGAATATGTACAAATATAGTACTTTATCTTAAAAAGATAAAATTACAATTTAGAAGTCATTTATTTCGGGAAATTTTGAGAATTTTAATTGAAGAAATCTTAACTTATAGTTAAAAAAAAAACGCTTCGCAATGCGAAGCGTTTGTGACCCGCCTGCGATTCGAACGCAGGACCCACGCCTTAAAAGGGCGTTGCTCTACCAACTGAGCTAGCGAGTCAACTTTTTCTTTAAAAGCGATGCAAAAGTATAATTATAATTTTTAATTTACAAATTTCATTACAAATTTTTTAATGTTTTTTTTCTTTTTACAAATATGTTTTTTTAACAACCTGATAATCTTTTAATTACAAAGCACAAATCACTCTAAATGGACAAAATTTACAATTATCTTTTTCATCAGTCTGACTAAATGCAATATCTTTATTAAAAATATTTCCAATCACTTTTTTTAATTCCAACTCATAATCAATCAGTAAACTATTAAATGACAAGCAATTAAGCTCTACTAATTCTTTATCGGATTTATTAATTATAAACGGATTAAAATTTATATCGTACATGCTTTTCACATCGTAAATTGCAGGTTTAAGCTTTTCATCTTTGTATTCAGGCATTTTTTGCAATAACAGTCCGTAAAAAAATATTTGAAATATAGCCTTTTTCCTATAGTTTGAGTTAATCAAAAATAGTTCGGATATAGATTTAATATCTTTTTTAGCTTCTCCGGTTTTATAATCGATAATTCTAAAAACATTATCTTTTTTATCTATTCTATCAATAATTCCTTTTATAGCAATATTTTTGTTATCACCATCAATTTCTATTTCAATACTAGAATTAAAATTTTTATTGTCTTCTAACTGAATAATTTCAAAAGGACAAAACTGTTTATCAATTTTTAGTATATTGAGAATATATTTTTTTATTACTTCCCTTATTATCAGCAAATTACCTGAAAAATCAAATTCGTTATCAGGATGTATTTTATATTGATTTTTAAATGCAATGTCGATATATTTATCTACATTGCTATTTAAATTATCTATATCTGTTGGGTTTACAATAACAGAATTTTCATCCTTTCTTAAATCGGTGTACATAATTTCCATTATATAATGAATTATGTTTCCTAATTCCATTGGACTGAATTCTTCGCTAATTTTATCAGGTTCTTTTAATTTTGCAATATATTTAAAATAAAATCTAAGAGGACAGCTCAAATATGTATCAATAGCTGTTGCTGTTAATTGCTTAGCACATTTACCGTCTATAAAAAAATATTTCTTTAATTCTTCAATTATTTTTTCGTTTTTATTTACAATAATTTCACTTTCTTTATTTGCTTCTAAATCTTGTTTAATTTGGATTTTATTAATTTTCAAATCAGATTCTAACTCAATTTGCTTTACAAACCTGCTAAGCTCACCTGATTTATTGTTTCCGCTTAAATTATTATAAACAATTGCAATATTTTTAGCTCTTTGAATTAAGCTGTAAAAAAAGTATGCAAATATTGCATCCTGAAATTTTAAAACAGGCATATTAAAAGCATAACGCATACTTTCGGAGATAAGACTTGGTGCTCTATTTAAATTTGGAAGCACGCCTTCGTTTGCGTTTAATAAAATCACATTTTCAAAATCAAGATTACGTGTTTCTATAAGTCCCATAATTTGCAAGCCATTTGTTGATTCACTTTCAAACGGAACTCGTAATTGAGAAAAAATTTGTTTAAGCAAATTTACAATTGTAGGGAAGCCTAAAACTATATCACTTTTGTTTTTTTCAATTGTTTCATCTAATCTTTTTACAGAAACATATACTTGATAAATAAACTCATTATCAACAGATTGCGATTTAATTTCAGATTCTTTATTATCAGTAAAAAGAATAAATAGTAAATTAAGCAGTTTTGTTAATAATGATTTTTCATGATTTAATTTTTCGGCTGGTGTAAATATTATCTCAAATATTTTTTCTTCAATAGTTAATAAAATTTCTATTCCTATATAGCTAAGTTGTTTTTTGTTTATTTCAATAATTAATTCATCAATTTTATCTTTGTATTTATAATAAATTAATGGATGATTTAAAACAGACATAACATCTTTAAAATAAACCTTATTTCTATTGTTCTTTTCTGTACTTAAATAAACTTGAATTTTTAAAAAGAAATTTAAAAGATTAAAAAGGCTGGTGTTTTTCAAAGGAAATCCCATTGAAATATTAATTTGATTTATTTCATCAGGAATAGAATAAAGAACAGGGAAAAGCATTGTTTCATCAGGCAAAACCACAACTGTTTTTTCAGGATTTTTTAAAATAGATTCGTAATCAAAATAATTTTTTAAAATAGTTTGAATAGATTTTGATTGAGCTACATTTCCAGGAATTGCAAATAAATTCATTTTTTTATCAGGAATATTAAAGTTATATGGAATTTTATCAATCGGTTCTTTTAATATTTCATAATTTACTCTTAAAAAATCACCGGCTTCCTGTTTTTTATCATTATGATAATATTTATCGTTATCCCAAAAGAATGAAGCTTTTTTAACAGTTTTTAAATAGCGAAACAGTTTTTTCTGAGCTTTATTTAAAGCATTAAACCCAATAAATATAATTTCTTTTTCATTTTCAATTCCAATTTCTTTTTCAGAAATCATTTCCGATAAAACTCTGTATATCAAGCCTTCGTATCCTAATTTTTCATTTCTTAGCTTTTGCGTGAAATCAAGATAAACTAGAGGTAATAAATTCCATAATTCTAAAAATTTCTCCTTTTCTTTACTTAAATTTTCGGGTGAAAAATTTCGCCAGTAATTTTGAATTATCTCAATTTGCTCGTATGTTAATCCACCGTATTGATAGTCTATTTCATGAATATTTTTAATGTTTGAAAAAATTTGTTGTGGTTCAACTAAATAACTATCAATTTCGTTAAAATCATTTAAAATTATAACAGCTAAATTATAAAATGAATCAAAATCAAAATTAAATTTAGAATCCACATTCTTAAAAGATTTGTATAAGCGGAAAACAAGGCTTAATTTATCTATTGTGGTAAAACCTGTGGTAAAGCTCAAATATTGCTGTATTGTGAATATTTTAGGCGACCATACTGTTTTTGAAATTGATTTGGCTAATGATTTTTTAAAATGAAATCCTGTTCTTTTATTTGGAACTATCATTTTGATGCTCGAAAGTTCATCGCCATATTTTAAAACAACATTATTTGCAACCTCTTCTAAAAAGCTATTCATATTTTTTTTTCAGAATTAAATTTATCTTGAAAACAAATGTAAATAAAATGATAATACATAACGCCCTTATTTTCTATTATATATAATTGCAAAAACCAAAAATACACCTTTTAATAACCAAACGTCCATTTTTGGAGTTTTTTTTTTGTTGATAGAAAAGCTCATTTAACAAATAATTAAATGAGCTTTAATCATTAATTAAAATAGTTTTTAATTGGATAATTTGCTGTTAAAACTTCAATTTTCTTTTTACCATTATTAGACACAGCAACATGCATTTTTATTTCAAAAGACGACCATTTTTTATCTTTTATATATTTGGTTAAAATTTCTGACGGATAACTGCTTAATAAAAACTTTCCTTCAATATTTGATAATATTTTCAATAGCATTTCAAAATCTTCTATTGTGTAGCCATCATAATGCCCCATATCTGAATTATAATAAGGAGGGTCACAGTAAAAGAACGCATCTTTATAATCTGTAGTTCTGATTACTTTTATAGCGTCTCTGCTTTATAAACTCACATCTTGAAGCCTTATAGAATAATCTTCAGAGAAATTATTCCTTTTGTTCCTAATTGTTTTTACCGTTTTATTTTGAGTCTTATCTCTTCCCCAAGACTCAGACAATTGCCCGCCAAATCCTTGTGCTGATAACACCCACACAGCCCAAGCACGCTTTAGTTGACCAAACATATCTGGATTATTATAAATAGTCCAAGCCTTCCTATGCAAGTCTCGGCTATGCAAGCTTATACTTATTTCTTTCTCAAGATCCACAAAATTATTTTGTAAAACATCATAAAAATTGATGATCTCTTTATTGGTATCATTAAGTATCTCAATCTGACTCTTTTCTTTTGCAAATAAAATAGCTGCGCCTCCTGAGAATGGTTCGACATAAGTTGTATGTGTAGGTAAAATAGGCAATATGTATTTTGCCATCAATTGTTTGCCACCGTAATAAGATATTGGTGTTTTTTGTGTTTTTACTTTTCTTTTTTCCATATTTTATATTTATTAATTAAATTTGCATTCTCTCACAAAAAAGGTACGTACACACCATGCCGAGTGCAAATGCTTTTGTCGTGGTGTGTACGTACCTTTTTATATAACGATGTGAGAGTAGTTACGTGAGTCGATGGCTCCTTTAGTCTCTCGTTTAAAGAATTATTTCAATTGAAGAAGGCTAATATTAATTTCCCCTCCATCCCATATAATTCTGAGATTTCCAGTTTGTTGATATCCAGAATTGCCAAAACATTCAACTGTAAAGGTATCATTTCCTGCCCCTGAATCACCGTTAATAAAAAAATTTCCTGACGTAATTGAAGCTAACCATGTTGTGTTCGATGATATAGAAACATTCAACGCTCCTC
>JAFGWC010000137.1 GCA_016937695.1 Bacteroidales bacterium | reverse complement strand
CAAATCCTGTAGTATCAACAGCTGTATTAATATCAAGCTTTTTGCATTCTTTTAAAACTTCTAATAAAAATTGGTGTTGCAATAAAGGTTCTCCGCCAGAAAAAGTAACTCCACCACCCGATTCATCATAAAAAATTACGTCCTTTTTAATTTCTGCCAGAAGTTCATTAACGGTCATAATTTTACCAAGAGTTTCAGATTGCACAAACTCAAAACCATCAACTATATTTTTTCTTACAGCTTTTTCAGATTTAATATCCTGACTTTCAGGATTATGACACCACCAGCAATTTAACGGACAACCTTTAAAAAACACAGTTTGTCTTATTCCCGGACCATCGTGTACAGAATATCGCTTAAAGCTAAAAATTATACCTTTAGAAATACTTGTTTGCATATAACAAGTTTATAATAATGAGTTATTTTTATTTTAAATATTTAAAAGCTAACAACTCAAATATATCAACGAATATTTTTGATGCTTTATTCGTGTAATAGTAGCTTTTTATAAGATAATCAAAGAAAGTTCTGTAGAAATTAATAAAATCTGAATATCTTTTGATATACATCTTTAAACATCACATAATTTTAACAGATATAATTGGAAATCAACACATAAGACATTCAAACAAATGCTTATATTCTCGAGAGTATATGTTTATGAAAAGATTAAAAATCATAATACAAATATAAAAAATATTGGCAGTGATATAAAATAATGTGTATGAAATATTTAATTTATATGCTTTTGAAACCAATTATACAATACAATTATTATATCACAGCTAAGATATTTATCTTAAACTGATTTTAAAACAATCATAAAGTAAAATCAAAATAAATATTTTTTGAAATAAATAAAAAAGCTGTATTATTTTTGTACATAATTTGTATTGATTAATTAAATAACTAAATTTATTGCTTAAAAAAAATTAAAAGCTGCTTATGTTATTCAAAATTAAAAGTATATTAATTTTTATACTTACATTAAATTTTTATAGTGCTTATACACAAGAAAATGTAATTGACAGTTTAAAGCTAGAAATTTCAAAACAGACAAAAGACACAAATCAAGTAAACAGTTTACTTGAATTAGCCAAGCAATATCAGAGAATCGATTTAGATTCGGCAATGGAATTTTCAAATAATGCTTTAACAATTTCAAAGATTCTGAAATTTCATAAAGGTTCTGCAAATGCATATCGTCAAATAGGAATTTTGTTTTATATAAAAGGCGATTACGAAAAAGCAATGAACAACCTTATGCTAAGCCTGGAAAGTTGGCAAAATGCCGGAGATAATTGGGGAATTGCACGTGCTTATATGAATATCGGAATTATTCAGAAAAATCTTGGTGAATACAACAAAGCTCTCGAAAACTATATAAAAAGCAGTATCATACAAAAAGAAATTAACGATGTAGATGGTTTAGCAAGGAGCTATAATAATATTGTAAATATATATCTTGAATTAGGCGATTTTGAAAGTTCACTTGATTTTTCATTTAAAAGCTTGCAAATACACGAAGAACTTAAAAATGAAATAGAAATAGCAGTAACATACAATAATATTGGCAATATATACCATGCACAAGAAATTGAAAACAAAGCAATTGAATATTTTAATCTGGCACTTGAAATAAATAAAAAGATAAACGACAAAAAAGGCATTGCTGACAATTACAATAATTTGGCAGAGGTTTACAGCAAAATGTCTGAAAATGATACAATTACAGCAATTAAAAGGAAAGAATATACAACAAAAGTGCTTGATTATTTAAATAAAAGCTTACCATTATATGAAGAAATAGGATTTAAAAAAGGCGTAGCACTTTCATATACTAATATTGGCGATGCATATTTACAACTTGGCAACTACGAAAAAGTTTTAATTAACTATCAAAAAAGTTTACTTGCAAATGAAGAAATGGGCGATAAAAACGGAATTATAATTTCATTATCAAGAAAAGGAGCTTATTTTGATTCAATCCAGGATTATGGTTTAGCAGTTAGATATTTTGAAATGGCTAAAAAATTTGCAGAAGAAATAGGATCTCCGGAAAGAATAATGGATGTTGCAGAAGGATTAAGTTTTTCATATGCTAACATTGGTAAGTACAAACTTGCTTATCAATATCATGTGCTTTTTAAAAAAATGAATGATAAAATAATAAGCGAAGGAAATATTAAAAGCTCTACACAAAAGGAATTCAGATATAGACTAAATAAAAAGCAAAAAGAAATGGAACTGGAGCAGCAAAGAAGAGATATGCTTGCTACTGAAGAACTTAAAAGACAATCGTTAATAACAAAAGGTGCAGTTTTAGGATTAGCATTAATGTTTGCTTTGGCTTTCTTTATTTTTAGAAGTTACAGAATAAAACAAAAAGCGAATATAAAACTAGAAGCTCAACATATTGAAATTTCTCAAAAAAATGAAGAGCTTAAACAGTTAAATGAAGAAATTACTTCACAAAGAGAAATGGTATCTCAACAAAGAGATATCGCTGTACAAGCAAGAAAAGAAGTTATGGACAGTATACAATACGCTCAAAGAATTCAAAATGCTGTTTTGCCAAGAAGAGAGATGTTTACAGATTTAATTCCTGATTATTTCATTTTCTTTAAACCAAGAGATATTGTTAGCGGCGATTTTTTCTGGATGAAACGTCTTGAAAATCACATAGTTATAGCTGCAGCTGATTGTACAGGTCATGGAGTTCCGGGAGCTTTTTTAAGCTTATTGGGAGTTTCTTTTTTAAACGAAATTGTTACCGATAATTTTTACACAGCCTCAGATATACTTGATAGTCTTAGAAATAGAATTATTGAAGCACTTCACCAAACATGGAAAGATGATGAAGCAAAAGACGGTATGGATATTTCTCTTGCAGTAATCAACACGAAGACAAAAGAGTTGCAATTTTCAGGTGCATATAATCCGATTTATCATATCAGAAATAATGAATTAACAGAAATAAAAGGCGATAAAATGCCTATTGGAATACACATTAAAGAACCAAAATCATTTAGTAATAGCACAATCCAACTACAAGAAAACGACACAATATATTTATTTTCAGATGGTTATGCAGACCAATTTGGAGGACCAAAAGGCGGTAAGTATAAATATTTAAACTTTAAAAATTTAATTCTTTCGGCTCAAGACAAAACAATGAAAGAACAAAAAAACATTTTAAATCAGGCATTTAACGACTGGAAAGGAGATTTAAAACAGCTTGACGATATTATTGTAATAGGAATGAAATTTTAATTTGAGTTTTATCATATGCAAGTTAAATTAACAAAAGTTGGCAACAATAAAATCGAACTTATAAAACTAATTAGGTGGATAACATCTCTTGGTTTGAAAGAAAGTAATGAAATTGTAAATAATACTCCGTCAATTTTTGAAATAAAAGATGAAAATGCTGATTTTGAAAAAATAAAAAACAATTTTACAAGCATAGGCGCACTAATAGAAATTTATGAACCTGAAAAACCTGATTCACATGTTGGCGGTGCAGAAACTCATATTATTATTGAAAACAATGAGCAAAACCTCATATTTATTGAAAATGAAGAACAAAACCCAGAACCATTAATAATAGAAAAAGACAAGGATTTTTTTGAAAAAATTGATGAAAGAGCAGATGCATATGCATTTACAAAAGCCATTAAATCGGCACTTATATTTTCGACAATAAGCGCACTAATATATTCATTATCAGTATTTTACTTTAGCCATTATTTTGGATATTTAATAATATTAATTGTTGGTATAGGAAATGCAATTATTCTTAAAAATGGGACAAAAAAAGAAGACATAAATATTGCAAAAATTGCTGCCGGATTAACCTTTTTCTTTTACATTCCGGCATCTTTATTTAAAAATATTGTTTTCTCTTACATATATCATACATTATTTGGATTTAGTGGATTCTTTTTCGGAATTTTTAACTCAAATATTTTTATAATTTTAATTGCAATGAGTATTTCATATTATCTTGTAGCAAAAAAATCTCCTTTTGATGCTTTTGTTATTACAAACAAAAAAACACAATCAACAAAAAAAGATGACAAATACAGAAACAAATCAAAAAATATAAATACAAATAAAACTAAATCTATAAAAAGAGAAAAGAAAAAATTTTAATACCGAACACACTTAATATCAATAAAATAAAAAAAATAAGCTATGATCGATCAAGATAAATCATTTTTTGAAAAATTAAATATCTGGGTAAGAAACTCATTAACAATTAGACTTCTGTCAATTGGCTTTATGATTTTAATACTACTAATTCCTGCATCAATGATTGAATCACTTATTAGTGAAAGACAATACAGAAACGATGATGCAAAAAGAGAAGTAAGTGCAATATGGGGCGAAATTCAAACAATTTCTGGACCTGTATTAACAGTACCTTTCAAGAAATCATATGTAAACGAAAAAAAAGAAATATATACACAAACAGAATACGCACATTTTCTTCCCGAAAACTTAGCAATTGAATCAGTAATTGAGCCCGAAAAACGTCATCGAGGAATATATGATGTTGTAGTTTATACAACAGATTTAAAATTTTCGGGAAAATTTAATAAAACTAATTTTGATGATTGGAATATTCCGGATAAAGATATTTTGTGGAAAGAAGCATATCTGGCTGTTGGGATTACAGATATGCGAGGCATAAAAAATGAAATGAAATTAAATTTTGATAAAAATGTTTTCCCATTTAATCCGGGTTTAGAAAATAACGATGTAATATCAACAGGAGTAAGCACAAGAATAAACATATCAGAAAATAATGAAATTGAAAATGAATTTACATTTAATATAAAATTAAGAGGAAGTGAAGAATTATATTTTATTCCTGTTGGAAAAACTACAGAAATAAACATGAAGTCTATTTGGTCTAACCCAAGTTTTCAAGGCGCATATTTGCCTGAAAATCACAATATTACCAAAGATGGATTTGATGCAAATTGGAAAGTACTGCATTTAAATAGAAACTACCCTCAAAAATGGTTAGGCTCGCAATACCAAATAGCCAATTCGGCATTTGGAGTAAGTTTAATAATACCTGTTGATCATTATCAAAAATCAATGCGCTCGGCAAAATACGCAATTATGATTATTTCATTTACATTTTTGATATTTTTCTTTGTTGAAGTTTTAAATAAAAAAAGAATTCATCCAATTCAATATTTATTAGTAGGATTAGCGTTAATAATATTTTATGCATTATTACTTGCAATTTCAGAACACTTGAACTTTAATATTGCATATGCAATTTCGTCAATTGCAACAATTTCATTAATAACATTATATTCTAAAAGCATATTTAAAGATAATTTACAAACAGCAATTACAGGCTTAACTTTAATTATTTTGTACGTATTTATATACATAACATTACAACTTCAGGATTATGCTCTTTTAATGGGAAGTATTGGTTTATTTATAGTTATGGCAATTGTAATGTATTTATCTAAAAAAATAAATTGGTATTCATTTGCAAGCAATGATTGAAAATAAAAAATCAAAAATTAAGTTTTCAAAACAATTTTATATAGGAATAAAAAATTATTCTAAAGCAACATCATTTATTTTTAAAAATAATTTAGCTTGGACATTTCTTATTCCTATAGTTTTAAATATTATTCTATTTATTGTAGGTCAAGCATTTATAATTAATTTTATTGATTACATAAAAGAATTAATCATAAATTGGGTAAATTTTCAGGACTCTAATTTTTTAAAAGGACTTATTGGCGGAATTATTACAGTATTTATTGAAATATTGTTTTTTCTTGTCTTTGCATATATTTCAGGATATGTAGTGATAATAATAATGGCACCTGTGCTATCATATTTATCTGAAAAAGCTGAAAAAATATTAACAAATCAAGTATATAATTCTGATTTTAAGCAACTTGTAAAAGATATAATTAGAGGAATTATAATTGCAATAAGAAACTTATTTTTAGAATTGTTTTTTGTATTACTAATGTTTGTAATAAGCTTTATTCCCGTTATTGGTTGGCTAGGAACTATTGTATTATTCTTTATTTCTGCATACTTTTACGGTTTTTCATTTATTGATTATATTAATGAAAGAAAAAAATTAAACATACAGGAAAGCATAGCAAATATAAGGAAATATAAAGGCGTTGCAATTGGAAATGGGTCTATATTTGCAGTTTCATTATTGATTCCATTTTGTGGATCGTATATTTCACTTTTTTTAGTAAATATATCGATAGTAGCTGCAGTAATATCAATGAAAGAAATATCTGAAATTGAATCCAATTTATAAGTTTTAATACTTGTTTACATAAAATAAACGGAAAACTACTTTTACATAATTTGCTAAAAAACAAATTAATATACTGAATAATAAGCATTTAGTTTAACTAATATTAAAGTATTTGTATGATATTTATAACTTTATAAACTTTTAACTAATAGAACTCTTAAAATAAATGACAAAAGAAAAAATAAAAATATCAGCAGTATCATATTTGAATACTCTACCATTTTTATACGGAATAAAAAACAGCAACTTATCTGAAAATATAATATTTGAACAAGATATGCCATCTGTATGTGCTAAAAAATTGATTAACAATGAAGTAGATATAGCTTTAATTCCTGTTGCAGCTATTCCATTTTTAAATAATTCGCAAATAATTTCAGACTATTGTATAGGCGCAGAAGGAAAAGTAAAAACAGTTCTTTTACTTAGCGAAGTACCTTTAAAAGAAATAAAATCCATTTATTTAGATTATCAATCCAGAACATCTGTTAATTTAATAAGAATTTTAGCAAATAAATATTGGCTAATTAATCCAACATGGGAAACAACAACAAAAGGCTACGAAACAGAAATAAAAGGAAATAAAGCAGGTTTAATTATTGGAGATAGAACTTTTCATTTAATAAAGAAATACAAATATATTTATGATTTAGCCGAAGAATGGAAAAAATATACAAATCTACCATTCGTTTTTGCTGCATGGGTTTCAAACAAACATATAAATAAGGAATTTATTTCTGAATTTAACAATGCTTTAAAATACGGAATAGAAAATATCAACAAAGTTGCAGAAGAATTTTATAACAGTTTCCCTGAAAATAAAATTGATTTAAAAGAATATTTTACAGAAAATATTAGTTATAAATTAAATGAAGAAAAAAAACAAGCTTTAAATTTTTTCCTAAATGAACTTGATGAAATAGGTATTTTTTCAGGAGAAAAAATCGAAAAAATTCCAATTAAATAAAAATTAAACATTGTATGTTTAATAATAACGACAATTAAATTTAAATAAAAAAAATTAGAAGAAGCTTTTCAAATCATATAAATTAAATTATTAACCAACAGATAACAAGCTGATATTCTATACTTTTAGTCGCATAAATATCTAAGTATTAATTATTTTTTTTAAATAGGCATCAATTTTGATAAAAATTATTAGAATTTTTTGTTAATTTTATAGTTTTAAAGAACAAATTCTTTAGTAAATAAATAAACTAATAATGAGAAAGTTAATATTAAAAAACACAACAGTACTGATAGTATTATCCTTTTTATTTTCAACAAACATAAATGCGCAAGCACAGATGGTTTTAGTTGAAGGTGGAACATTTAAAATGGGTAGAGACACAAAAAAAGACATTGTAGAAGGCGCAGAATTTAAGAATGAACTTCCAAGACATGATGTAACACTTAATAGTTTTATGATTGGTAAATACGAAGTTACTGTTAAAGAATATAAAGAATTTGTAAAAGCAACCGGAAAAAAAATGCCATCATCTCCAGATTCAGCCTGGTTTGCAGAACATCCTGATACTAAATTATATTATCCTCTTTCAAAAAGTCAATGGTGGGGATGGAAAGACTACTACCCTATGCACAATGTTACTTGGTATGATGCTGTTGAATATTGCAATTGGCTAAGTGAAAAAAACGGCTTGGAAAAATGTTATAAAATAGCAGGCGAAAATACTACATGTGATTTCAGTAAAAATGGCTACAGACTCCCAACAGAAGCAGAATGGGAATTTGCAGCAAGAGGCGGAAACAAATCTAAAGGTTATAATTATAGCGGAAGCAATAATCTGGATGATGTTGCTTGGTATGATGAAACAACAGGACTTAAAGGCCCAATGAAAGTTGGAACAAAAAAACCCAATGAACTTGGAATTTATGATATGAGCGGAAACGTGTGGGAATGGTGTAACGATTATTACTCCGGGAGTTATTATTCAATTAGTCCTAAAGACAATCCTAAAGGTGCAGGACAAAACATCCATAGAGTAATAAGAGGCGGATCATGGCACTACAGATCTCAGCTTGCTAGAATAGCAGACAGAGATGGTCCATATCCTCATTTTACAAACTATAATTATGGGTTTAGATTAGCAAAAAATAAATAATATTTCAATAAAGAATAATTAATAATAGTTGGGATGAGAAATAATACAATAACGATTTTCTTTTTTGTTACTTTATCCTTATTTATAAGTCAATCTGTTTTTGCACAAATAAAACCTGAAATGGTTTTTGTAAAAGGCGGAACTTTTAAAATGGGAAACCTTAACGGAGATAGCGATGAAAAACCTGTTCATAATGTTACTTTAGATGATTTTTATATTGGAAAATATGAAGTTACTGTAGCTGAATATAAGGCATATTGCAATGCAACCGGAAATAAAATGCCTCCTTCTCCTAACTCTGCATGGTATGAATTACACCCAAATGCAAAAAAATGGGAATGGATAGATAAATACCCTATCGTTCATATAGATTGGAATGCAGCAAATGAATATTGCAAATGGCTTTCAAAAACAACCGGAGAAAATTATTCTTTACCAACAGAAGCCCAGTGGGAATACGCAGCAAGAGGCGGTGAAAAATCAAAAAACTATAAATATAGTGGCACAAATAATATAAATAAAGTAGCTTGGTATGACGAAACCAGCTACGAAAAAGGTCCAAGACCTGTAGGTTCCTTAAGACCCAATGAATTAGGCATTTACGATATGAGTGGAAATGCTTGGGAATGGTGTTTAGATAAGTACGGAAGATACACTTCTCAAGCGCAAAAAAATCCTACAGGATGCGAAAGTGGAATTTTCAGAGTAATTAGAGGCGGCTCTTGGTATTATGTTGACGACATGACAAGAGTTACTTCAAGAGATGGTCCTTATCCTCATTTTACAAACTATAATTATGGGTTTAGAATAGTAAAAAATCCATAAAATAAAAAACAGCTTTTTGCTGTTTTTTATTTTTAATGAATATCTGAACTTCATTTTATCGCAATTACGGTTGAATTTTTCTTTAGCGGCTTAAAGCCCATTATTCAAAATATTCTTAAAATAAATTAGCAATAAAACTCTTGTTTTGGAACTATCTGTAATTATTGTAAATTATAATGTAAAAGAATTTCTTGAGCAATGCATATATTCAGTTAAAAAAGCATCAAAAAACATAAAAACTGAAATATTTGTTGTTGATAATAGTTCTGTAGATGGTTCTATTGAAATGATAGGAAATTTATTTCCTGAAATAAATTTGATTATAAATGATAAAAATTTGGGATTTGGAACTGCCTGTAACCAAGCTATTAAAATCTCAAAAGGAAACCATATTCTTATACTAAATCCTGATACTATTGTAAGTGAAAACAGCTTTGATGTATGTATAGATTTTATGAATAAAAACCAAAATGCAGGAGCAATTGGAGTTAAAATGATTAATGGAAAAGGTAAATTTTTACCAGAATCAAAAAGAGCATTGCCTACTCCTTCATCTGCATTTTTTAAAATATTTGGGTTTTCAGCATTATTCCCAAGTTCAAAACTATTTGGTAAATATCAATTAAAATATCTGGATGAAAATCAAATTCATGAAATAGAAGTACTATCAGGCGCATTTATGTTTATAAAAAGAGAAGCTCTTGAAAAATCAGGTTTATTTGATGAAAAATTTTTCATGTATGGCGAAGATATTGATTTATCTTACAGAATAATAAAATCAGGATATAAAAACTATTATCTTCCAACAACAACTATTATTCATTACAAAGGCGAAAGCACCAAGAAGTCTAGTTTAAAGTATGTAAAATTATTCTACGAGGCAATGATAATTTTTGCCAAAAAACATTATACAGGAAAAAAAAGAACTACTTATCTAATTTTAATACAATTAGCAATATATTTTAGAGCAAGCTTTTCTGTTATTAAACGCACTTTTGATAAATTAATCCTTCCATTTATGGATATTAGTTCTATTTATTTATTCTATTTATGGCTTATTCCATTTTGGAGCAATTTTTTGTATAACTATAAATCTTACTATTCCTTTAAATTCATTAATTATTATGTGCCTGTAATAATTTTAATATGGATAATTTCATTATTTATTTATGGCGGATATAAAAGAAACACAAAAATCAATAATATTATAAAATCAATAATATTTGGAAGCTTATTTATTTTAGTTGTTTACTCACTTCTTCCTGAAACTTATAGATATTCAAGAGCTTTGTTAATTATTGGAAGTATAGCAATGCTGATTTTTTCATTATTAAACCGATTTATAATAAATTTGTTTAGTTTAAACAGAATTTCATTTAGTAAACAAAAAAAAGAAAAAGCATTAATAATTGGCTACGAAGATGAAACAATTTTCACAGACAAACTTATAGATACACTATACACAATTGATAAATACTCAGCAAATATTTATAATAATACACAATCTTTTTCTGATAAAATAAAAAAAATAAATGAACTAATAAAAATCAATAAAATTGAAACATTAATATTTTACCTTAAAAAAATATCGACATCAGAAATAATTCAAATAATGCTTGAAACAAAAGATTTAAATTTGGATTATAAAATAGTTTTGCCGGAAAGTAATTCAATTGTTGGAAGTAAATCAATAATAAATGCAGAAACAATACCGGAATTAAATCTAAATATAATTTCAAAACCATTAAATATTTTTCTTAAAAGAATTGTAGATATTGGGTTTTCTTTATTTTTCTTAATTTTAAGCCCCATATTTTTGTTGATAATAAAAAACAATAAAATCTTCATAAAAAAAGTTATTGATGTTCTAATCTCAAAAAAAACATGGGTTTCGTATTACAATAAGTCGACAAATCATACAAAAGGACTACCAAAATTAAAGAAAGGTGTAATTTTTACAACAAGCCCTTTAGATAAAACAGATAATGAAATTTACAATTTGAATTTAAATTATGCTAAAAATTATAAGTTTTATAAAGACATTTTATTAATTTTAAAATCAATTAAACTAATAATAAGCCAAAACTCTAAATAACAGTAGATTATATAAATAAATAAAAATTTTATACTAAAAAATAAAAGCAATAGTGGAATGTATTTTGTGGTATACAAATTGTTAAAATAAATTAATTTCAATAATTAAATAGAAAAGCAAATAAATCTTCATTATTTTTGTCAATAAATTATAAGAATAGAAAAAGATTTACATATTTTATTATCAAAAAGATAATAAATTGCAGAAAACAAAAAAGTATGAAAGGTCAAAAATTTAATTTTACCACAATAAGTTTTTCGATATTATTTTTTATAAATTTATTTATACTTATACCAATATCGCTTAAATCGCAAGAGCAAAATGATTTATTTTATATTGCCGATGACTATATCGACAATGAAAACTTCACAGGTGCAATTAACCTATATCAACGAATGTTGGACGAAGACCCTAATAATGCACAAATAAATTTCAAATTAGGATTTTGTTATTTAAATACTGCACACGAAAAAGAAAAAGCAATTGATTATATTGAAAAATCGGTACAAATATTAAGTAAAAAAAAGAAGAAATCGAGCCAATTTCTTGAAACAAGTTATTATTTAGCAAAAGCATATCAATCAAACTATCGTTTTGACGAAGCCATATCTCAGTACGAAAAATTAACAGAACAAACAAAAAATAAAAAACTTCTGCTAATTATTAATAATGAAATAACTAAATGTATTGAAGGTAAAAATTTAACAAGCCAAGCTAAAAAAATAGAAATAGAAAACATCGGAGATTCAATAAACTCTGAATTTTCAGATCATAGTCCAATAATTAATGGTGATGAATCAATTTTAATATTTACATCAAGAAGAGAAACAGATATTGGAGATGAAATGGAAAGTGATGGAGAATATTCTGAAAATATATTTGTCTCTTATGGAAAAGAAGAAGGTTGGACTTACCCAATAAGTATAGGTAAAAATATAAATACTTCAGAACATGAAGCATCAATAGGCTTGTCGGTAGATGGACAACAACTTTATATATATAAATCTGAAGACGAAGGAAGTATTTATGTTAGTGAATTAAATGGCGAAGAATGGTCTGTACCCATGAAACTAGGTCCAACAATAAATACAAAATATAGAGAAACACACGCATCATTATCGGCAGATGGAAATAAACTATACTTCACAAGCGACAGAAAAGGAGGCTACGGCGGATTAGATATTTACGTTGCACATAAACTTATTTCCGGCGAATGGAGTGAAGCTAAGAATCTGGGCCCTTCAATAAATACAGAATCAGATGAAAGAGCTCCATATATACATCCAGACGGAGTAACACTTTATTTCAGTTCAAAAGGCCATGGCGGACTTGGCGGTTTTGATATATTTAAAAGTTCTTTAAATGAGTTTGGAACATGGACAATACCAGAGAATATTGGTTTTCCAATAAATACTACTTCAGATGATGTATTTTTTGTTCCTTCTGCAGATGGACAAAAAGCATATTACACATCTAACAAAAATGAAGGTTATGGTAAATCAGACATTTTTGTAATCAAATTTAAAGAAGCTGAAAAAACAAAAATTACAATAATGACAGGTAAAATTTTTGTTTGCAGAGGAAATTTACCTGAAGTGTCAATAACAGTTATGGATGCCAGCAATGATGAAGTAATTGGAATTTACACACCTAATTCAAAATCAGGAAAATTCCTTTTTGTTTTAAATAAAGACGGAAAATACAATGTGCTTTTTGAATCGAACGGAAAGTTAATTTTATCTGAAAAACTTTATGTTCCGAAAGAAGCAGCATATCAACAATTATATAAAGTTATTGAAATTCCTGTTGATCCGCCATGTGCTGATAATGAACTTCAATTGATGGAAGAACAAGAATTTGCCGGTGGAATTAATATTGACAATATTGATGAAAATGGTATTGTATATGATGAAAACATTAAAATAGAAAATATTTTATTTCCATTTAATAATGCAGATGAAGTACCAGACAGTAAAAGCCTAAAAGCTTTAGCTAAATACTTAAAAGAAAATCAAAATACAGTAATTGAAATTGGTGCATATGCAGATTCTAAAGGCAAAGCCATTTATAATCAAGCACTTTCATTAAAAAGAGGGAATGTAGTAAAACTTTACCTTATGAGAAAAGGTGCAAAAGAGGAACAAATGATAGTTGTTGGTTATGGTGAAGAAAATCCTATCGCAATTAATTTAAATCCGGATGGAACATGGAATACAGAAGCTCAAAAATTTAACAGAAGAATTGAATTTAGAGTTAATAAACAAGGTAATTCTAGTTTGCTTGTAAAACCAATTCAAAACATTCCGTTAGACTTTAGAAATAAAAACTACAGAAATAATTATAAAAAATCAGAATCTAACACTACAGAAACTAAAATATAAAAGAGTTTGTCGAATTTATTGGAAAACAATATTATAAAACTTAGGGCTATTGAGCCCGAAGATTTGGAATTGCTATATAAATGGGAAAACAACTCGGAAAACTGGCAATTCAGCAATACGCTTGTACCATATTCAAAATATATTTTAAAACAATATATTGAAAACTCGAACAAAGATATTTTTGAAACAAAACAACTAAGACTAATAATTATAAATAAAATTGATAATTCAGCAATTGGAACAATTGATTTATTTGATATAGATTTTTATAATCTAAAAGCAGGAATAGGAATTTTAATTGCCGATAGCGAAAACAGGAAAAAAGGATATGCCGGAATATCACTAGAAATCATTATTAATTATTCATTTAAATATCTGGGTTTAAATCAATTATATTGCGAAATTAGTGAAAAAAACACCTCCAGCCTAAAGCTATTTCAAAACCTGCACTTTTTAATAAGTGGCAAATTAATAAGCTGGAAAAAGACTTCTGAAACTTTTGAAAATGTTTTTTTCCTTCAAAATATCAAAAAATAAAAATTCCAATTTATTTATTATTTATTATATAAACATAATATTTATACCAACTTATAAAATAATTGCTTTGTAGTGGTTTGTTTATAAAATTAATCAAGGCTTTTATAAAATTATTGAGATTTAATTTTGCTATAAAAAAAAACTTAGCTTAAATTTATAATCATATAAAAGCAATAAAATAACTAAGTTGAAAAAAAACAAAAATACATTCATTAAATATTTATTAATAATTACTGCAGTTTTAATAAATTTTAACTCTTTATCTCAAAATACTGATAATGAACTAGATGCATTTATCAATGAAGCAAATTATGATGAAGCTATTCAACTTGCAACTGCTCTTTTAAAACATTCGCCAAACGATGCTACATTAAATTTTAAATTAGGATATTGTTATTTAAATACAATACTACGAAAAGAAAAATCTATTCCATTCCTTATTAAATCAGTAGAAATTTTTGATAAAACCAATCCAAAATCAAACGAAGCAATAGAATCTAAATTTCAGTTAGCCAAAGCTTATCATTTAAATTACCAATTTGAAAAGTCTATTGATATATTAAACAAACTAAAACATCATGTTAAAAACAAAGAAGTAATAGATGCAATTAACTATGAATCAAGTCAATGCGAATCAGGATTAAAATTATCACAAAATCCAATAGAAACACAAATTACAATATTAAACCAAACAATAAATTCAGAATATTCAGATCATAGCCCGGTAATATCAGCAGATGAAACAGTTTTAATATTTACATCGAGAAGAAAAAGGCATGAAAATGAAAAATTAGAACTAGACGGACAATACAACGAAGATATTTACATTTCTTATTTCGAAAACCAAAATTGGACAAAACCGATTAGCATTAGTGAAAATATAAATACTGAGGCACATGAGGCTTCAATAGGCATTTCGCCAGATGGACAGCAACTTTTTATATATAGAGATGTAGAGGGCGGAACAATATTAACTAGTTATTTAACCGGCGATAAATGGTCCGTTCCTGTTGACCTCGGTCCTCATATTAACACACGATTCAGAGAAACTCATGCTTCATTGTCTGCCGATGGAAAATATTTATATTTTACATCAGACAGGCCTGGCGGATATGGCAGTTTAGATATATATATATCTGAAAAACAAGCAAATGGCGAATGGGGAAAAGCAGAAAACCTTGGCGCCGGAATTAACACCGAAAAAGATGAAGAAGGACCATTTATTCATCACGATGGAATAAGTCTTTACTTTAGCTCTAAAGGACATAATACAATTGGCGGCTACGATATTTTTATCAGCAAAAAAAATGAATTTGGTACCTGGGCAGAGGCGGAAAACCTTGGATATCCGGCAAATACAGTCGGCGATGACGCTTTTTACGTTTTAACTCCAGATGGTAAAAGAGCCTATTATTCTTCGATTAAAAGCGATGGTTTTGGAAATTCTGATATTTATTTAATGGGTTTACCTGAAGCTGAAGAAAAATCACTTGCCGTGATAAAAGGAAAAGTTGAAGCATGCGATTATGATATTGAAAATGTTCAAATTAGCGTTTTTGACTCTGAAAGCTCCGAAATTGAAGGATATTATAAACCAAACAGCAAAACAGGAAAATATTTGTTTGTTTTAAACAAAGGAAAAAATTACAAAGCAGTATATCAAATTAATGATAATGATGAACATATAGAAAATTTTTATATAGGCGAAGACTCTGATTTTCAGATAATTTACAAAACAGTTTCTTTAGTTGGGGATAAAAACTGTGATAATATAATTGGCAGAAAAAAAGAAATTGCAATAAATAAAGATATTGTTGAATACGACAATACAATTACTTATGAAACAGATGTAACTTATGTAGAAGATATTTTATTTAAAGTAAACAGTTTTCAGCTCGATTATTTTAAAGATAACTTAATAAAATTATCAAATTATTTAAAAGAAAATCCTGAAGCACAAATAGAATTAATTGGATACTCCGATACTCAGGGACCCGAATCATATAATTTAAAAATATCTGACAAAAGAGCAAAAATAGTCGCAAATTTTTTAATTTCTCAAGGTGTTAATAAAAAACAAATATCATATAAAGGTAATGGAGTTAAAAATCAGCTAACAAAAAACAAATATAAAGATGGCTCATATATCTGGCAATCATTACCTTACAACAGAAGAGTTGAATTTAAAATCATAAATGACCCTAAACAAAAGCTTAAATTCAGAAAAATTAAAATCCCTGCTGTTTATGATATAAATCCAAATAACAAAGAAATTGAAAATGAAATTGCAAGATTAGACTCTGTATTTACCATTCAATTAGGTGCTTACAGCAAACCAATAAGTCAAAAATATTTTAAAGAAATTGAAAATTTACAAATGTTTTTTACAGGAAATTTATATAAATACTCGACTGGAGAATTTAAAACACTAAAAAAAGCGAAAAAAGAGCTAGAAAAAATTATAGAACTAGGTTTTATTGATGCTTATATTAGAAAAATTTCAGAATATTTTCCTGCAAAATTAAAAAAAGAATAAATTTTCAAAAAATACTAATTGTTTGTAAACAAATTTCAAATATTTTTGCAGTAAAATTGATTACAAAATATTTGCAAATCTTTTATTTTTTCATTCATAAATTTCTGAATTAAAATGCATTATCCATCAATAGAATATGAATATCCGCTTTTTAGGCCGCCAAGCGAAGCCAATTCGCTAATTTTTCAAATTACAAGTGGATGTTCGTGGAATAATTGTGCTTTTTGCGAAATGTATACTCAGAAAAAATTTAAAATAAAAAGTTTTGATTTAATTAAATCAGAAATATTGCAATTTAAAGGCTATTCTGAAAAAATAAACAAAATATTTTTGGCCGATGGCGATGCAATGGTTTTAAAAACCGATAAACTGTTACAAATTCTTGAATTAATAAATAAAACTTTCCCAAATGTAAGACGAATATCAGCTTATGCTAAACCAAAAGACTTAAAAAATAAAAATATTGATGAATTAAAAAGCTTGAAAAATGCTGGCTTAACTTTAGTTTATGTTGGCTTAGAATCTGGTGATAATGAACTACTTAGCATAGTAAATAAAGGAGAAAATTTTGATTCTTCGTTACAAGGACTTTTAAAAAGCAACCAAGCCGGAATTAAAAGTTCGGTAATGATTTTAAACGGACTCGGCGGACTTAATTATTGGCAACAACATGCCGAAAATTCGGCAAAACTTGTTAATTTAATTCAACCGGAATTTTTATCAACTTTAGTTTTGAGTTTTCCTTTTGGAATAAATCATTTTAAACAAAAATTTAATGCAGAATATGTTGAAATGAATATTTTACAACTGCTCGAAGAAATGCAGTTATTTTTATCAAAAACAGAATTAAATCAAACTGTTTTTAGAAGCGATCATGCGTCAAATTATCTTGTTTTAAAAGGAATTTTATCAAAAGACAAACAAAGTTTATTAGAAAAATTAAACTATACAATTAAAAATCCTGACAAAGTTAATCTAAGAGAAGAATGGCAAAGAGGATTATAGAAATTATAAATTATCAATGAAAAATTTAGCCGCTTATTTTATTATCATATTATCATTTTTTTTGAATTCTTGTGAAAATAATTGCCTGAGTTCTTCGGGAGAAATTGTTAAAATTGAAAGACAAACTGCTGATTTTAAGCAAATTGAACTTTATGGAGTTTTTAATGTTTACTTAAAATCGGGAGTAGAAAATAAAATTGAAATTGAAGCCGGAAAAAATATAATTCCAAATATTGAAACAGTTGTTAAAAATGATGTTTTAACAATTAACGATTTAAATAAATGCGATTTTATTAAAGGCTATGCCAATAAAAATTTATATATCACTTTTGACACTTTAACACAGCTTATAGTTTACGATGCAGCAAATTTATATTCAATCGACACATTAGTAACTCCTTCATTATCAATAAGATTTGAATCACAAATTGGATATTGCGATTTAACAATTAACAGCAAAGTATTTAAATTAGCAATATGGTTTGGTTCTGGCGATTATATATTAAAAGGAAAATCTAAAAAACTATATGTATATGCATTATATTCCTCATTTATATATGCAGAAGAAGTTTTAACCGAAGCTTGCTATGCATATAACAAAAGCATGGGCGATATCTATGTTAAAACAGATGGTTTACTTGATGTTAATATTTTAGATTCGGGAAATATTTATTATTCAGGAAATCCGTATAACATTGAAATTAAAGAACATACAGGCAGCGGAAAATTGATAAAAAAGTAAAAAAGAATGAACAAAAATATTTCTCTAATTTTAATTATAACAATTCTTTTTCAAATAAAAAGCAATTCTCAAAACATAGACTCAACTAAAAACATAAGTATATCAGCAAAATATTCATCCGGATATATTTATGCACATCACGAATCTTTTAAATACTTTATAAAAGACTATGTAAAAGCTTTTGAAACAAATATCGGATTTAGAACAAAAGGCGATAAAAACTGGCAACAAATTTATAAATATCCAACATTAGGTTTGGGATATTATTACGCAGATTTAGGAAATCCTGATTTACTGGGAAAAGTAAACGCAATTTTTCCTTATATAAGTATTCCGATTATTGAAAGCAATAAATTTATTTTAAGCTATAAATTCTCTGAAGGTATTGCATGGCTTAATAAAAAATATGATTTATATGACAACAAATACAATATTGCAATTGGCTCACACTTAAATGTTTACATAAATTTAAGTCTGGAATCTAAATTAAAAATTGCAAAAAAAACATTTATAACTTTTGGATTTGGAATTACTCATTATTCAAATGGTGGAACATGGCAACCAAACAAAGGCTTCAATATTGTATCATTTCAAACAGGTTTCAATTATAATTTTCATGATAACTATACAAAGATTTGTTCCGAAATTCCAAAATTTAAAAAGCAATACGAATATTCCGTAATTCTATCAAGTGGATTTAAAAATATTGCACCTGCCAGAGAAACAATGTATCCAATTTCAAGCCTTTCAATTAATGCAAAAAGGCAATTTTCAAACAAAGGAATGTTTGGAATAGGAATTGATGTTTTTTACGATAAATCACGAATTGAAATCTTAAAAAATGAAGGAATTGAAAATCCCACAAATACAGAAATGTTTTATTCAGGTGCTCATTTTTCTTACGATTTTGTTTACGGAAAAATGTCATTTACAACTCAAATGGGAGTTTATATAATTGGTCGCGCAAGATCTTTTCAAACAAGCTACAATCGATTTGGATTAAGCTATAGATTTGATAATAAACTAATTATAAGTTTAAATTTAAAAACATATTGGGCTGCTGCCGATTTTGTTGAATGGGGAATTGGCTACCGAATTATTAAAAACAAAAGTAAAAAGTAAAAACGGTCAACACTATTTAAACATCGACAATTTGAAAACTGAAACTTGAAAATATAAAGAAAGATTAAAACTATATCCTTTAACAAAATAATATTGATATCAATTTTTTAAATATTTTTAAATTTAAGGATTGATATTTGTTAGAATTTTATTTTTAATCTTTTGTGATTTTGAAAATAAAAATTTTCTTATATCGCTATTTAAACAAGATTTCTATAGATATTTTATCTTTACGATAAATTTTGTTAATTTTGGAATGCATTAATTACTTTAAACTTAACATATGTTTATTTCAGTTAAAGAAGCAATTGAGCTGACAGGAAAAAGCCAAACAACAATATATCGACTTTGTAAAAAGAGAATTCGTACAGAATACGTAAAAGTTGAAAATAGTCAATATTTAATAGATAAAGATTTTCTTCTTGAAACATATCCGCCGGAAGAAGAAAAATTAATTGATATTGAAAAAGAAGATATTATTAACGATATTTCAAAAGAAAGCAATTCAGAAAATGATATCGAATTAGAAATAGAAAATAAATTTATAACTGTTGATGTTTTAGCAGATGAAATAACTGAACGAATTGTAAAAAACGCTAATGGTAAAACACTGTCAAACAAGCCTTTATCCGAAGAATACAAATTTAATTTTGAAAAAACCAGTTATTGGGAAACAATAATTGGAATTTTCATTTCAGTTTTATTGATTATAGGATTTATTTTAATACTCTATTTTAATTCGAAATAATATTGTGGATATCACAATTATCTTAAAACAAATTAAATTTTACTGGTTTAAAATACCAATTTCTTTTCGAAAATTTATATCAGCAATATTAATAGTTTTAGCACTATTTCTATTGTTAGATTTAGCTTTCCCTTTCAAAATAAATATAAAATACTCAACAATAATTAATTCTTCAGATAGCAGTGTAGTTCATGCTTTTTTAAGTTACGACGACAAATGGAGAATGAAAACAGAAATAAATGAAATTACACCATTACTCGAAAAAGCGATAATTTTCAAAGAAGATAAATATTTTTATTATCATCCTGGTGTAAATTTGGCCGCAATAATAAGAGCTGCAACAAATAATATTCTAAAGCAAAAAAGAACATCAGGCGCATCAACAATTACAATGCAAGTTGCTCGATTACTAGAACCAAAAAACAGAACTTATTTTAATAAAATAATTGAAATGTTTAGAGCTTTTCAATTAGAAATGCACTTTAGTAAAGAAGAAATTTTTCAAATGTACCTAAATATAATTCCTTTCGGAGGTAATATTGAAGGCGTAAAAGCGGCATCAATTCTTTATTTTGAAAAAGCACCAAATCACTTAAGTCTTGCAGAATTAACAGCACTTTCTATAATTCCAAACAGACCAAATTCTCTGGTTTTAGGAAAAGATAACGCAATGATAATTAAATCAAGAAACCTTTGGCTTAAACGATTTGAAAAAGCTAAATTATTTCCAAAACAAGATATTAACGATGCACTAAACGAACCATTAACAGCTTCCAGACACATATCACCAAAATCAGCACCTCAATATTCATTCAGACTAAGGCGCATGTTTGCCGATAAACCAAATATATACACACATTTAGACTTAAAAAAACAAATAAAAATTGAAAATATTGTCAAAAACTATATTAATCGTCTGTATTCCAACAATATAAAAAATGCATCAGTACTAATCATCGATAATAATACAAACAGCATAATTACATATATTGGTTCAGCAGATTTTTCAAATAAAGAAGATGCCGGACAAGTGGATGGAATAAAAGCTATTCGCTCGCCCGGAAGTACTTTAAAGCCATTTTTATATGCTCTGGCATTTGATAAAGGACTTATAACCCCAAAATTAAAAATTACTGATGTTCCTGTAAATTATAGCGGTTACGAACCAAAAAATTACGATTCTGATTATCATGGAATTGTTACTGTTAGTAATGCATTAATAAACTCATTAAATATTATTGCTGTTAAAATATTAAATTCTTATAAAACAGAAAACTTCATTAAAGCATTAAAAAAAGTAAATTTTAATCAAATACGAAAAGACGAATCAAAACTTGGTCTTTCTTTAGTTTTAGGTGGCTGCGGTGTTACTTTAGAAGAATTAACCATGCTTTATCATGCATTTGCAAATCAAGGAGTATTTACGGATGTAAACTGGTTAAAATCAGACACTTCTAACACAGGATTTAATATTATATCAACAGAATCAGCATATATGCTCACCGAAATATTAACACAAGTAAAGCGTCCTGATTTACCTTTAGAATGGCAAAACAGTGCAGATTTACCAAAAGTTGCGTGGAAAACAGGAACATCATATGGACGAAAAGACGCATGGAGTATTGGATACAACAAAGATTATACAATAGGAGTTTGGGTAGGAAATTTTTCATCAGAAGGAGTTCAAGAGCTAAGTGGTTCAGAATCAGCATCTCCACTCCTATTTGAAATATTCAATACAATTGATTATAAATCTAAAAATGATTTTTACGAACAACCTGAGAAAATTGATTTTAGAATGGTCTGCTCAGAATCTGGACTGATTCCTAATTCATTTTGCAAAAATTTAATAATTGATGCATATATTCCGGAAGTATCATCAACAAATATTTGTAATCACTTAAAAAAAGTATATATTTCGCCCGATTCTACAATCTCATACTGTACAAGCTGTTTGCCGGAAAACGGATATATTGAAGCCTTTTATCCAAATTATAAACCGGAAATGATTACTTATTATGAAAAACAACAAGTAAAATACATAAAAATCCCAAAACATAACCCTAAATGTGAAAGAGTATTTGCAGAAAATATACCCGAAATTACTTCGCCGGTTAATAATGTTGAGTATTTTGTAGATAAAACAGATTCTACTGAAATAATGCTTACTTGTAATGCTGCAAATGATGTAAATAAAGTTTTTTGGTATGTAAACGATAAATTTTTAAAAGCAGAATTGCCAACCAAAAGCGTTTTTTATAAACCACAATCCGGGAAAATTAAAATTTCGTGTACCGATGATAAAGGAAGGAATTCAAATGTTTATATTTCAGTAAAAATGATTAACTTTTAATTACAAAATTATATAATTTATTAAAATATTTTACATTTAAATTTATTCTTTAATACTAAACAATAAATTTTTCTAATAATACTTAAAACTATTATAATTATATATGACAAACATTCTTAGAATAATAATTTCTGCAATATTAGGATATTGGCTTGTAAATGAGTTAAATATCGAAGGTTTTACTCAATTTATTTTCTTTTTTGGCATTTTCATTGCTGTAAGTATAATTATTGAAATTATTCGAAAAATTGTACTAAAATTTAAAAATAAGACAGCAAATTAATTTATTTATATATTTTCCTAAAATAATATTTTTTTAGTAAAATATAATAATTAAAATACTGTTAATCGTTTTACATAAGATGAAATGGCTTTTTAAAATATTATTCTGTATTTTATTATTAAAATCCTTTGAATTAAATGCTCAAAGAACTGTTTCTGATAAAGAATTAAGCAAAAATGAAATTGAAAAACTTGCCGAAGAAGCTTTAGCAGAAGATAAATTTGAAAGAGCTTTAATTTTATACAAAAGATTGTTAATCAACGAAAACAACAATTCCAGATTAAATTTTTTAATCGGATTTTGCTATTTAAACACTGAATATGGTAAAGAAACCTCATTAAGTTATTTAGAAAATTCTATATCACTAAAAAGCACAGATGATAAAAATAATGCACCTGCCGAAGCATTTTATTATTTAGCAAAAGCATATCATTTAAACAACAAATTCTCTAAAGCAATTCAAATATTAGACTCTTCCATTAATAAAATTCCCGAACATCAGATTGAATTTAAAAACGCAGCATTACGACTAAAAAATTACTGTCAAAATGCCAATTTAATATCTAAATCTAAAATTAATCTAAAAATTGAAAGCTTAATAGATATAAATTCAAAATATTCAGATTATTTCCCCTTAATAAATTCAAATGGAAAAGAAATAATTTTTACTAGCAGAAAAAAACCATCAATTAATAAAAGCGAAAAAGAAATAGATGGGGAATATGATGAAAATATTTATAAATCATCGTTTAAAGAAGAAGTATGGGAAAATCCAGTTGAAATAAGCAATAAAATTAACACTTTAAGTCATGAAAAAGCTTGTTTTTTATCAGAAGATGCTTCAAAAATGATAATTCAAAGAATTGACAAACAAAAAGGAAGTTTATATTTAAGCGAAAAAAATAGTTCGAATCAATGGTCGTTGCCTAAAAAGTTTAATTCAAATATTAACACAAAATATCAAGAAACAAATGGTAGTTTTTCGCCAGATGGAAAATTTCTTTTTTTCACAAGCAACAGAAAAGGTTCTTTAGGCGGCACAGATATTTATATATCTGAAAAACAACAAGATGGCGCTTGGGGCGATGCAAAAAATCTTGGCAATAAAATTAATACAATATATGATGAAGAAATGCCATATTTGCACAAAAACGGAACATTATTTTTTTCATCAAAAGGTCATAATTCAATCGGCGATTTTGATATTTTCGCAAGTGTTAAAGATAAAACCGGAAATTGGACAGAACCAATTAATTTAGGAATGCCTATTAATTCAGTTTTTGACGATTTTTTTTATATCCCTATGAGATTAGGGAAAAAAGCATATTTTTCTTCGAAAAGAACTGGCGGAAAAGGAAATAGCGATGTGTTTGAAATAGAGCTAGATACTATTGGAAGAAATGATTATATTGCAATCAGAGGAAAACTAATATTTAACGAAAAAGATTCAATAAAAAACCTGAAAATAGTAATTTTCGAAGAAAATGATTTTGATACTATTATTAAAGCAGAAAATTTTCCAAACTCCGGCAAATATCAATATATTTTAAAAGCAGGGAAAAAATATAATTTCACTTATTTTTATGATGATATAATTATACACAAAAATATAATCGACTCAAATCCAGGAGGTTCAATATTAGTTTTAGATCAAATAGTAAACTTAGATGATATTATTGTAATTCCTAAAAGCAACATTCAATTTTATAAAAACATAACAAATAACAAATTTAAAACTAATCTAATAGTTTCAAATCCAAAATCTAATTCAATATCTTTTGTAAATTCAATTGAATTAAACAGTTTTGATAATAATCAAAATATTACACAAAATGATTCAAGTATAATTAAAAATAAAATTTATTCTATAAAACTAGCAGATTCTCAAACAAAACAAGCTCTATCATATTTTTCTGATATTGAAGATGTTAAGGAACATATAAACAACAAAAGCACATACATTTATTACGTTGGAGAATATATTTATGAATGGGAAGCCGAAATTCAATTAAGAAAAATAATAGATAAATACCCGAAAGCAAAAGTTATTGTAAATGATTTTTTAAATAACAATAATAATAATTAAGCGTTATCAAAAAAAGCTAATATAAAAATCAACCATCAAATATTTTTCTTAATTTTATTTCTGATTATAAAACTTTAAAAATAAAAAAAATGAAATTAATTCTGACAATAATATTAATACTTGGCATTTCTAATATATACTCGCAAGAAGTACAAACTGAATATTGGAAAAATAAGAAAAAACGCTCTGAAGGATTAATGACAAATACTGGCAAAGAAACAGGATTATGGAAATTTTGGGATGATCAGGAAAATCTTGTCCGCGAAACCGAATATAATTTTGGAGTTCCAAACGGAAGAGTAACATATTTTTACACTAACGGGAAAAAAGAAAACCAAGGATATTTGAAAAACGGAATTAAGCATGGAAAATATCTTGAATGGTATAAAACAGGCAAAATAAAAACAGAAGGCTATTATAAAAAAGACCTAAAAGACAGCATTTGGACTTATTACAATGAAAAAGAAGGAAAATTTAAAGAAGAATATTTCTTTTCAAATGGCGAAATGAAAGTAATTAATGTGTGGTCGACACTTGGCGATACTTTAGTCAAAAATGGCAATGGCTTTTATAAAGAAATATATCCAGAAGGAAAAATAAAAGAAACAGGTTTTTATAAAGATGGAAAAAAAGATTCACTATGGACAAGTTATTATTTGAGTGGAAAAATACTTAAAAAAGGCTCTTATTCTGAAAATAATGAAATAGGATTATGGCTTTCGTGGTACGAAAACGGAAACCGCTGGACAGAGATGAATTACACAAATGGAATAAATAGAATTTGGTATCAAAACGAACAATTGGAGATGGAAGGCCAATTAAAAGTTGGCAAAAAAGACGGAGTTTGGATATTTTGGTGGGAAACAGGCGAAAAAAAATTTGAAGGTCAATTCAAAAATGGAATAAAAGAAGGCATTCATAAATTTTGGTACCAAAATAGAAATTTATCAACTGAAATAGAGTTTAAAAACGGTAAAAAAAACGGACAAGCACAATGGTGGCTTGAAGATGGAAAATTAGACATATCAGGAAATTTTATTGATGATGTTCAAGAAGGGAAATGGACATATTGGCGAACAGACGGACAAAAAGGAAACGAAGGAATATATTCAAAAGGAAAAATGAATGGATTTTGGACGTATTGGTATTCAAACGGTTACGAATGGAAAAAAGGAAATTTTAAAAATGACAAAAAAGATGGTAACTGGATTGTATATTACGAAAACGGCAAAAAATATTATGAAGGAAATTTTGAAGATGGAAAAGAAGAAGGTCCTTGGCAATCCTGGTACGAATCAGGAAAAATTCAAATGACTGGAAATTTCCATAATGGTAAAATGGATGGAAAGTGGAAAGCATGGTACGAAAACGGACAACAAAAGTATGAAATATACTATAAAGAAAATATAAAAAATGGCGTTTCAAGATATTGGAACGAAAATGGTTTGAATAAACTTGTTGAAGGATTCAATAATGGAATACAAAACGGCCCTTATGTAACATATTTTGCAGATGGAAGAATAAATGTTGAAGGAGCATATAAAAATGGAATCAGAGACGGTTTTTGGACATATTATATCGAAGGAGGATTTAAAGTTAGATTTGAAGCATATAAAGATGGTAAAAAAGAAGGAAAATGGATGTCTTGGTACTCAAACGGGAAACCAGAAAGTGAAATTAATTATAAAAACAATAGCAAAGAAGGTAGATTTAAAAAATATAATAGCATTGGTAAGTTAATATACGATGCAAACTATATTAATGGGAAAATAGAAAAAGTAATTCTAAAACTTGATTAACTTAATAGTTTGATTTAAAAAAAATTATATTAATTTTAAAATCTAAAAAAATTAAAGTCAATGCAAAAAAGAATTTTCCCTATATGGCATAACGACAAAAAAATATTTTACACTGATTGGTCTAATTTATCAGATGATCTAGATTCAATTGCTGCAATTGAAGAAACAACAAATTTTATTGTTGAATTAGCTGAGTATAATCTTTTAGAAATTATTGATGTAAGAGGTTCTTATACTTCATCAACTGTATTAAAAGCTTTAAAAAACAGTGCTAAAATAACAAAACCATATAGTAAAAAAAAGTTATGGTTGGTTTAACTGGAAGTAAAAAAGTATTACTTTCTATAGTTAATAGATTTGTTGATGGCAGTATTATAGCTTTAGATAGTATTGAAGAAGCAAAAAATTGGCTTGTTAAAGAAAAATAAAATTAATTTGAAATTAATAAAAAAAAAGCCTAAAATAAAATTTATCTAAATATACAAAAACCATTACTCAGAAAGATAATATTCTGATTAACAATTTTTTAAATTTTTTAATATATTTATTATGGATCCGTTTTTTATTTCTACAATAAGACTTTTTGTAATCGCAATCCCAATTGCTGCAATTTTAATGAGACTGCTTTTTAAAGAATCTGTTTTCAAACAAATCAGCACAATTTGGATTATTACAATACTTTTTGACTCTGTAAATACACAAGCAAGAATTCACTATGAATCTTATTCTCAGGCAATTGCATTACCAATAGGTTTAGTTGTAATTGGCCTAGGTATATATATAGCCTCAAAATATGTAAAAGATCCACTTAATGATATGGTTGATAATTTAACTGAGCTTTCAAATGGAAAGATTATTGATAAAATATCAAAAAAATATTCTAATAGGAAAGATGAAATTGGCAAAATGGCAAATTCAATAAACAAAATTTCTAATAACCTAAGAGAATTAATCAATAATATACAACAAAACTCAATTAACTTAATAAAAACAAGCGGTGATTTAAACAGAATAATGAATACAATTTCTTCTAACTCCTCAGCTCAAGCAGCATCTATCGAAGAAATTTCTGCAACAATGGAAGAAATAACTGCTGCAATAGAACAAACAGCCGATAATTCAAAAAAAACAGAATCGATTGCTAAAAAGACAGTTAACGCAGTTAATGAAGGCAGCAAATCAAATACAGATTCCGTAGAAGCGATGACACAAGTATCAGAAAAAATTAAAATGATAAATGATATTGCATTTCAAACAAACATACTTGCTTTAAATGCGGCTGTTGAAGCTGCACATGCAGGTGAAGCTGGTAAAGGTTTTGCAGTTGTTGCTAATGAAGTAAAAAAATTAGCAGAAAAAAGCAACAATGCTGCTATTGAAATAGAAGCTGTTTCTGCTAAAGTTTTGGAAGTTTCGTTGAACTCTGGAAAACAGTTCTTAAATATTGTTGACGAAGCAAATATTAGTACTAATCTAATTAAAGAAATTGCACTAGCCACGGCTGAACAAAACAACAGCGTTCAGCAAATTAATATTTCAATTCAAGATTTAAATAAAATGATTCAAGAAAACTCTCAGGAAGTAGAAAAAATTAATTCTAAAGCAAGTGATATTAGCGAATTTTCTAAAAAACTAGATAATCTTATATCATATTTCGAAGTTAAAAAAAACTAAATTATTATTTATAATAAATTTATAAAATAATAATTTTAGTGATTTACTGATATTTGTTTTTTTGGAAACTTGTATTTATAGCTTTATATTTGCCTAATAATAAAAAAGAAAAAAATGTTCATAAAACTATTACTTTTATCCTTACCTCTTCTAGCTTTTGCATTTTTAGGATTTGCTGTAACAATTATATTAAAAAAAAATGGCGAATTTCCTGAAACACGTGTAGGACACAATAAAACTATGCGTAAAAGAAAAATTTTCTGCTATAACACCCAACAAAGAATTATCGATAAAAATATTAAAAAATCGAATCAAAAGAATAATCTTACTTGTGGCGCTTGCTAAAAAGAATTTTATTTTCTACTTTTTTGTTACGATTTTCTTTTGCGAAATAAATTCGGAATATGATAAATCTTCTATAATACCATTTGATTCGATTTCAAATTTTTCATTAATAGCTTTTTTGCAATAATTAAATTTCGTAAATTTACTATAACTCATAAATTTTTATTATCCCAAATCTGTTTGCCATTTTATATATAAAGTTGGCTCTGGATTAAATACTCTGTGATGCGTAAAATTATTTGGATTACATTAATTGACAGGCAATTAGAAATTAGAAATTAGTAATTGTTAATTAAAAATGAACTTCTAATATTCTTAATTACTAATTACCAGTATACTAATTAATTGCAAAATATAAATAATGCTGATATTTAAAATATCTTAGAAAATCTAAACTAGAGCGATGAAACTTTATATCATCATGAAAATGAATATTTTAATATACGGCATTTACAAATTCTAAAAGCGAATTAATATGGTTTTAAAAATCTAAGTTATGCGTATCAATTTAAAAAAATACCTTACAGATAAATATAAGGGTTCAATTTCAGAAAGTAGTTTGCAAGGTCCGGTTATTACTATTTCCAGAGAATATGGATGTTCAGCCAAAGAACTTTCGCAAAATTTAGTTGAAAAACTAAATAATTTAACTAATAATAAAAAGAATTGGGCTTGGATAAATAAAGAAATATTTGAAAATACAGCCAAAGCATTAAACCTAAAAGAAAACAGAATAAAACATATTTTTGAAGGAAAAAGAATGAATGTGATAGAAAGTATAATATGGAGTACTTCTGAAAAATATTATACTAGTGATGCAAAAATAAAGAATAAAATTATTGAAGTTGTAAGATCATTTGCAGAAAAAGGCAACAATATAATTATAGGAATGGGTGGAGTTATAATTTCAAGAGATATTCCAAAATCATTACATATAAAACTACATGCACCTTTTGAATGGCGAATTGAGATGGCAGCACAAAAAAGAGGCAGAACTTTAGAAGAAATGAGAAAATATGCAACAGAAATTGACCAAAAGCGTAATTTATTGAAAGAATCTTTATCCCAAAAAAAAGATTTTAATAATTTTTTTGATGTCAGTTTCAACGTAATGACATTATCAACGGATGAAATTACAGACTCTATTATTTATTTGATGAAAAAAAAAGAGTTTATTTAAGTTTAGAAATTCAAATTATCTATTCATATTTTAAAGAATCCACCGGATCTTTTCTGGCAACTTCAATTGATTTATGGCTTATTGCAACAATAGCAATAATGAAAGAAATTATAGTTGCAAAAGCAAAAGTCCACAAATTAACATCAGCTTTATAAGCAAAAGTATTTATCCAGTATTCTAAAATAAAATATGCAATTGGCCAAGCAATTATATTTGCAACTATCATTATAACAATAAATTCTAAATTAATAAGCTTTACAATATTAAAAATTGAAGCTCCAAGTGCTTTTCTAATTCCTATTTCTCTTGTTCTATGCTCTGTAATAAAGGCAGTTAACGCCCAAATTCCTAAAGATGCAATTAGTATTGAAAGTATTGTAAAAATTCTGGCTAATTTACCTAAAACATCTTCAAATTTGTAAAGCGAGTCTATTTCATCTTGTAATAATTTATATTCAAATGGTCTGTTTACATTAAATTTATTCCATAGAGTTTCAATATCTGCCAAGCTTTGTTTTAATTTGTCTGGTTCAACTTGAATTGCAATATATTTGGTTTGAATACCTCTTAACTCTTTTTGGTCTATAATACTAATAATAAAAGGTTCTACTTTTGTGTGAAGAGAAGTAATGTTTACATTACTAAAAACGCCAATTACTTTTTTTGCTTGTTCGCCTGAAAGAAACACTTTTCCAATAATCTCAGAATTTTTTTCTAAGCCTAAATAGCTAACCATTTCTTCATTTACAAGTATATAATTTGAAGCTTCAGTTTCATCTTTTGGTAAATCTGAGCCTTCAACTATCTTAATATCAAATGTTTTAACAAAATCATCTCTTACAGTAAGTGCTGGATAAAATTGAATATCATTAAAAAAACCTTCTGCTTTAAATGCATATGTATTATGGCTGGAACCTAAAATATAGTCCATTCCGGTAACATATTTAATATATTTTTTTTTGACTAATTCGTTTTTAAATTTTGTATAATAATGAGCTAATCTTGAATATTCCGTATTAATTAAAATAATTTCTTTTTTCTCAAATCCTAAATCAGCATTGTGTATATATTTTAATTGTTTGAAAATACCTATTGTACTAATAATCAGCACAATAGAAATAGAAAATTGAACAAAAACCAATACTTTTCTAAATTTTGTGGAATTTGTGCCTAATCTAAAATTTCCTTTTAAAAGCTTTATTGGTTTAAATGAAGATAAAAATAATGCAGGATAAAACCCTGATAAAAAACCTGTAAAAATGCCAAGACTTATAAGCATTAATATAGTTTCTGTTTTAAATCTAAAATCGGTTGTAATTTCTTTTCCTGAAACCATACTAAACGCCGGTAAAAACAGTTCAACTAATGAAATTGCAACAATTAAACTTAAAAAAGCCATTATAATAGACTCGGTTAAAAATTGAATTAGCAATTGAAATCTGCTTGCACCGACAATTTTTTTAATGCTAATTTCTTTGGCTCTGTTAGCAGCTCCTGCAGTTGCCAAATTAATAAAATTAATAGCCGCAATTATTAAAATAAGTATGGCAATTATTACAAGAATGTTCACATATTTTTCATTGTTGTTTTTTTCAATTTCGTAATCAAGTTGCGATTTTAGATGAATATCTGTTAAAGGCTGAAGTTTTAATGTAAAAGTTTCGTTTTTTCCCATATCAAAATATTTTTTAACAAAATTTTCCATATCTGCTTCAAGCTTTTGAGCAGATTCATTGTCTTTTACTAAAATATATGTCCAAAACGGATTCCAAACCCAATTTTTAACAATTTCTGAATCATTTCCAAAAAGCAGTTTTAATGAAGAAAACGAAGCTAAAAAATCAAACTTAAAATGTGATTGTGATTTTACATCTTTAATAACTCCAATAACTTCAAATTCGAAATAATTGTCAATTTTTAATTTTTTCCCAATTGGGTCTGTATCTTCAAAATATTTTTCGGCTGTAGATTCTGTAATAATTATAGTAAATTCATCATTAAAATTAGCATTTTTTTTTCTTTTAACTATCTCAAAATCAAATATATCAAACACTGAAGAATCGGCATAAAAAAATCGTTTTTCATTAAATGTTTTGTCTTTATAACTAACTGTAAACATAGATTTTTGCAGATTAAAAAATCTAACCGAATTTTCTATATATTGCGGATATTCTTCTAAAAGTTTCGGCCCTAAAGGATAAGGCTGACTAGATGATTCTTCGCCTACTCCTTTTGCATCAATTACACTAGTTATTCTATAAATCCTATCTGATTTTGAGTGGTATTTATCGTAACTATATTCATCGTAAACATAAAGCATTATAATTATAAAAGAAGCTAAACCAACAGATAAACCAATAATATTTATTAATGAATAAGTTTTTTCTCTGAAAATTTTTCTAAAAGTAAGTTTTATAAAGCTTTTAAACATCTCTAATATTTATTTCCGTGTAATTTGATTATATCAATCAATTCAAATGCCACTACATTTAACTAATTGATAATCAAACAGTAAAATCAAATAATTTACTGATATAAATTTAATTTAGTGTTCGAAATTGACCATAATTATTAAAATCGAACAAAAGTTTATTATATATAACAAACAACAAATTTAATAGAACAAATACATTAAATTCAATTTACTCTTAAAATTAGTTTGTCTTTTATTTAATTATTCTTATAAATTCATCATTCTCATAAAAAAACCTTTAAAATAATCAGTAAAATAAAAAATTAATTTAGATTATTAATATTATTATATCTTATTTTGCAAAATTGAATTTACTGAAAAAAAAATGGATACAAAAATAGAAAAGATTGCTTTATTCGGAAAAACTTTAACTGAACTTAAAGAAATTGTTGAATCGTTGAATTTTCCCGGATTTACAGCAAAACAAATTGCTCTTTGGTTATATAAAAAAAATATAAACTCAATTGATGAAATGACAAATTTATCTTTGAGTGCAAGAGAAATATTGAATAAAAATTACTTTATTGGAACAATTAAACCAATTGATAAAAAAACTTCGCAAGACGGAACATTAAAATATTTATTTGCAACAGATAATGGAAAATTTATTGAAACAGCTTATATTCCAGAAGAAAATAGAAATACGCTATGTGTATCATCTCAAGTTGGATGCAAAATGGCTTGTGTTTTTTGTATGACAGGAAAACAAGGATTTCAAAATCATTTAAGTGCAGGCGAAATTGTAAATCAGTTAAAAAGTATTGACGAAAGCGAACAGGTTAGTAATATTGTTTTTATGGGCATGGGCGAACCTTTAGATAATCTTGAAAATGTACTGAAAGCTTTAGAAATTTTAACTTCTAATTGGGGATTTGAGATGAGCCCAAAAAGAATTACAGTTTCCACTATTGGCATTTTAGATGCATTAAAAAAGTTTCTTCAAAAAAGCGAATGCAATTTAGCAGTAAGTTTGCACAATCCGTTTGATGATGAAAGACAAAAGATAATGCCTATTCAAAAAGCTCAACCAATTGAAAGAATTTTACAAGAAATAAAAGAATGGGATTTTAGCAGAAATAGACGTGTTTCTTTTGAATATATAATGTTTAAAGATTTTAATGATACAAAAAAACACGTTAATGAGCTTGCAAAAATACTAAATGGTATTAAATGTAAAATAAATTTAATACGTTTTCATCCTGTTCCTACAATTGACATTTCAGGCTCTGCCGATGAAGCAATATTAGAATTTCAAAGTCAATTAAGAGATAAAGGCATTTTCACTACAATTAGAGCTTCGCGTGGTTTAGATATTGATGCTGCCTGCGGTTTGCTTTCAACAAAAGCTTTGCTTGAAAAAGGATAATTAGAAATGATATTTTTAAAACATATTAAAATTTAATGAAATTTTACCTTCAGATATTATATCTTTTAACAATTTCTTTATTGATTTTTTTGTTTTTTTATTTTAAAGTAAATCAATTACTTACAATTGAAAACATCAATAATTTAAGAAACTATTTTCTTAGTTTGGGAAATATCGCAGCCATTTATATGATAATTTTATATATACTTTTTAATATAGCTGCAATACCACGAGTATTTTTCACAATTTTTTCAGGCTATGTATTTGGTATATTTTACGGATTTATATTTGCATGGATTGCAACAATGGCAGGCTTAACAGTTACTTTTATAAGTGTTAGATATTTATTTAGAGATAAGTTTAATAAAAAGTTTGGCAATAAAAAGCTAATTGAAAAGCTTAATAATCAAATAGATAAGAAAGGTTTGCTGTTAATTATTATTTTACGAGCCATTTATATTGTTCCGTCATCAATTTTAAATTACAGTTTCGGATTTACAAAAATCAAGACATCAAAATATATTTTAGGCTCTGCAATTGGTTTTTTACCTGTTGTTTTTATAAATGTTTACAGTGGATATTTAATAAACAAAAGCATTTCTCAGCCAATAAACTTTAACATATTAGTCCCATTTATTTTTTTATTATTAGTTTTATTATTTTCATTAAATAAAAGGCTAAATAGATTTTTAGCCTAAAACATTTGTAAATCATGAAGTTTTTTGAAATAGCCGTTCAATTTTATTAACTCCTCATGATTTCCTCTTTCAACAATTTTGCCTTCGTGCATTACACAAATTTCATCAGCACCTTTTATTGTAGAAAGCCTGTGAGCAATTACAATTGAAGTTCTGTTTTTCATCAAATTTGTTAAAGCATCTTGTACAAGTCGTTCAGACTCAGTGTCTAATGCCGATGTAGCTTCATCTAGAATTAAAATCGGCGGGTTTTTTAATACAGCACGAGCTATGCTTAATCTTTGTCTTTGTCCGCCAGAAAGTTTACCGCCTCTGTCGCCAATGTTTGTTTGATAGCCATCATCTGCTTCCATTATAAAATCGTGAGCATTAGCAACTTTAGCTGCTGCAATAACTTGTTCTTCTGTGGCATTAGCAACTCCAAAAGCTATATTATTAAAAATTGTATCGTTAAATAAAATTGATTCCTGATTTACATTTCCCATTAATGAGCGTAAACTTTTAATTTTATAATCCTTTATAGAAATTCCGTCAATTTTAATATCGCCTTCTTTAACATCATAAAACCTTGGTAATAAATCAACTAAAGTAGATTTTCCTGAACCGGATTGCCCAACAAGTGCAATTGATTTACCCTTTTGTATTTTAATATTAATATCTTTTAAAACATCAGCTTCAATATACTTAAAACCTACATTTGTAAATTCAATTTCTGATTTAAAATCCTTAATTTCAACCGCATTTTCTTTATCAATTATTTCAATTTCTGTATCA
Organism: Bacteroidales bacterium; assembly: GCA_016937695.1. Taxonomy (GTDB): domain Bacteria; phylum Bacteroidota; class Bacteroidia; order Bacteroidales; family NBLH01; genus NBLH01. The sequence continues at coordinate 8,843 of JAFGWC010000137.1, read as the reverse complement.
ATAATACTGTTAATTCTATCGCTTGCTGCCAGACCTTTTTGTATTTTATAATATGCTGTAGTTAAGGCTTTTGCCGGATTAATTACTTGAGAAAATATTCCAATATATCCCATAAATAATTCTGGCGATAGAGAACTTTCTTCTTTTAAAACAATAGCTGCGCCATAATACATTACAATCATTAATGTTAAAACGCCAAGAAATTCGCTTAATGGTGATGCTAAATATTCTCTTCTAAATACATTTGTAACAACTTTTGTGTATTTGCTATTTTCTGTTTGAAATTTATCTGCAACTTTTTTTTCTGCAATAAATGCTTTAATAATTCTTAATCCGCCAATAGTTTCTTCCATTATTGACAATAAAGTTCCCATTCGTGATCTAACTTCTGTAGATTTTTTTCTCAAGCTTTTACCAATTCGTCCAATGATAATACCGCTTAAAGGAAGCAAAACTATTATAAGAAGTGTAAGTCCGGGACTAATAAAAATCAGAGATGAAAAGAAAATAATAATTAATATTGGATCTCTGAAAAACATTTCAATTGACGACATAGCAGACCATTCAAATTCTTGAACATCAGTAGTCATACGTGAAATAATATCTCCTTTTTTTTCTTCCGAAAAGTAACCAATATGTAAGTTTAGTATTTTTCCAAAAATCTTATTCCTAATATCTTTTACAATACCATTTCTAAGTGGTGCCATAAAAAAATTGGCAAAATAAGAGAAAAAGTTTTTCAAAAAAATCATTAACAAAATAAAAACAATTACAACTAACAATGCTTTTTCTTGTCCACTATCTATAATTATTTGGCTTACGAAATAATAAAAATTATTTAATAGATATTCGGAGCTATATTCAAAAGCAGGTTTTATCGTAACTAGCTTTTCAGGATCAAATAAAATTCCTAAAAAAGGAATTATCATTACTAAAGAAAATAATGAAAATATTGAGGCTAAAATATTAAATGCAATATTTAAAAATGCCTGCAACTTATATGGTAAAATGTAAGGAATTAAGACTTTTAAAAAATCTCTCATAATATAAATAATAGTTTATTAGTATATTAGTTCATTAGTTCATTAGTTCATTAGTTCATTAGTTTAATTCTATTAGTTTAAGTTTCTGTGATAAAAAACTTACCTAATAAATTACGAATTACTAATTACCAGTTACTAATTATTATTTCTATATTTGTTTTTTAATTTTAATGTCCAAAAGTATAAACATTCATTGAATTATCCATTAAAAAAATATTGATTATGAGAATTTTTTCCGAATTCTTCGTTTTTATTTTATTAATTGTATTAATCTATATTTTGCTGGTTAATATTTTTGGCAAAAAAAAGAATTTTATCAGCACTAGTAAAGTAAAAATGCTTTTTAAGAAAATTGATAAAAAATACGAAGCTTTTTTGAAAAAAAATGTTGAAAATATTTTTTTAACATCAGATAATTATAATAATGAAATTGAAAAACTGGTTGATTTAAGTTTTACAATTCTAAAACCCGAAATTAAAAGTATTTATACAGTAATAAAATTAAGCGGTCAAAATAAAATCAAGATCGATTATAATTCTATATTTTTTGAAAATTCGATTGTTATATCTGAAGCTTTATACAATAGAGATTTAAAAATCAATCAGCTAAAAGCTGAAGATGAAGATAATTTTTATTATTCGTTTAAAGAATCAATAACATCTGACCTTATTCAAAGACTTTATAATGAAGGCTTTGACAAAGTAAATCAATCAATAAAAAACAATTTAAATTAATTTACAAAAATGAAAGTTAGCGGTTTTTCATTTATCAAAAATGCAATTAAATATGGTTTCCCAATTGTTGAAGCAATAGAATCTATTTTGCCAATTTGCGATGATTTTTATGTTGCTGTTGGAAACTCGGATGATGAAACTTTAGAATTAATTAAATCGATAAATCCAGATAAAATTAAAATAATTGAAACCGTTTGGGACGAAAGCCTAAGAGAAGGAGGCAAAGTGCTTGCTGTTGAAACAGATAAAGCATTTCAAGCTATTGCTGATGAAAGCGATTGGGCTTTTTATATTCAAGGCGACGAAGTTGTTCATGAAAAATATTTGCCAACAATTAAAGAAGCAATGCAAAAGTGGAAAGACGATAACAACGTTGATGGTTTACTTTTCAAATATCTTCATTTTTATGGCTCATACGATTATGTTGGAAGTTCTGCAAAATGGTATCCACACGAAATAAGAGTTGTTAAAAACAACAAAAAAATTTATTCATACCGCGATGCTCAAGGTTTTAGAAAAGATGAAAATAAAAAACTTAATGTAAAACCTATTGAAGCATATATGTATCATTATGGCTGGGTAAAAGACCCAAGAACGCAGAGTGAAAAAAGAAACGATTCGAGAAAGTTTTGGTCTAATGATGACAAAAAAATAGAAGCTACAAAACTTTTAGATGGTTTTGACTATTCTGAAATTGACGCTTTAGCCTTATTTGAAGGAACTCATCCAAAAGTAATGCAAGATTTAATTTCTAAAAAAAACTGGACTTTTGAATATGATATTTCGCTAAATAATATACGTTTTAAATATAAATTAAAGAATTTGTATAAAAAACTCACAGGTATTGAAATTGGATATAAAAATTATAAAATTGTTTAATTTAACAATATTTCTAATATTATATTCCTACATAATTTTCAGGTGTAATTTTCTTTAACTCTTGTTTAATTTCTTCGCTAACATCAAGTTTATCAATAAATTTGGATATTGATTCTTTATCAATTGTTTCGTTTGTTCTAGTTAGCTCTTTTAAAGCTTCGTAAGGATTCGGATAATTCTCTCTGCGTAATATTGTTTGAATAGCTTCAGCCACAACAGCCCAATTTCTTGATAAATCATTATCAATTGCAATTTTATTTAATACAAGTTTATCTAAACCTTTAATTAAAGATTCAAAAGCAATTAATGAATGTGCAAAAGGAACTCCAATATTTCGGAGAACTGTAGAATCGGTTAAATCTCTTTGTAAACGAGAAATTGGAAGTTTTGCCGATAAATGTTCGAGAATAGCATTTGCCATTCCAAGATTTCCTTCGGCGTTTTCAAAATCAATAGGATTTACTTTATGAGGCATTGCAGACGAACCAACTTCGCCTTTTTTAATCTTTTGTTTAAAGTAATCCATGGAAACATATGTCCAAAAATCTTTAGATAAATCAAGCAAAATTGTATTTATTCGCTTAATTCCGTCAAACATTGCAGCCAAATTATCGTAATGTTCAATTTGTGTTGTAGTTTGCGAACGATCTAAATTTAAAACATGATTTACAAACGAATTTGCAAATTCTGCCCAGTTAATATTTGGATATGCAACATTATGAGCGTTAAAATTGCCGGTTGCTCCACCAAATTTAGCAGAATATGGTATAAATCTTAAAAGTCCGATTTGTTTTTGAATTCTCTCAATAAAAACATCAATTTCTTTTCCCAAACGAGTTGGAGAAGCAGGCTGTCCATGTGTTCTGGCAAGCATTGGAATATCTTTCCATTCTTCGGCAAGCTCGCTTAATTTTATTATAAGTCTGTCAATAATAGGATAATAGATATAGCTCATTGCTTCTTGCAAAGAGTATGGAACTGCTGTATTATTGATATCTTGTGATGTTAAACCAAAATGAATAAGCTCTTTAAAATTTGATATTTTTAGCAAATCGAATTTTTCTTTTAGAAAATATTCAACCGCTTTTACATCGTGATTTGTAGTTTTTTCAATTTCTTTTATTCTTTTAGCATCTTCAATATTAAAACTTTGATAAATTTGCCTTAAAGCTTTATAATTTTTTTTATCAAAATCTTTTAATTGCTTAATTGGAAGTTCGCACAAAGCAATAAAATACTCAACTTCAATTAAAATTCTGTATTTGATTAAAGCATATTCAGAAAAATAATCTGCAAGTATTTCTGATTTGCTTCTATAACGACCATCAATAGGTGAAATTGCTGTTAAACTGTTTAAATCCATTTTTTAAAAATTTTAACAAATATAAAGATTTCAAATTTAGCATAAAGGAAAAAAAATCAGAAATGTTAATTATTCATTATTTTTCCAAACTCTGTTTGCGTTTTTTTCTTCTTTTTTTCTGAATGCTGTTTCTAAATCTATATCAAAAACATTAGCTAAATCGATTAAATAGCTAAAAACATCAGCAATTTCTTCTTCAAGTTCGTTTGGATTAATCTTTTTTCCTTGTTCGTGGTATAATTCTATTCTGTTTCGAATTGCTTTTGCAAATTCGCCAATTTCTTCGCTAAAAAGCAAAAATATTTCGAGAGGCGAGTTTTTATTCCAGCCTCTTTCAATAGTAATTTGTTTTATATATTCCTGATAATCTTTTAATTGCGGATTTTTTTTAAGTTTTAATAAGGCCATTTTTAAATTAAATGTTATTTATTTTAAAAAACTTAGCATATCAGGAAAATATTTCAACAAAACATCTAAACCAATTCCTGCAACAGCAATAAAAATAAGTATTGCAAAAATCATTATTGTTGTAGATTTTCTATTTTGTTTTTTTATTTTTTTTAATATTTCGTCAGTTTTTGTATCAATTGACAAAAAATCGTTATTTAGCTCAACTTGAACTTGATTAAGCTGTTTTGCTGCACTTTCGAGGTTTTGCAATCTAACAGGAAAATCAATATTTGTAATGTCTTGATTTAATTCTGCTGTTGCTTGTGCTAAATCTAAATATTTGGTTATCAATCCATTAACCTCATCAATTTGTTTGCTGTGCGAAGCGCTTATTTGATAAATCTGCGAATCGGTTTTATCTAAACTACGTTTTAAAATATCATTATTCTGATTTTGCGCAGAAACGGTAGTTTTATGATATTCTGAAAAAACATTGCTCATTTCTTCAGCTTGTTTTTTAAAGCTTTCTGAAAGTTGGTTTAATCTGTCTTCTGACTGAATTTCGTTTTTAGCGAGCAATTCACTAACTTGCTTTTGAATAAAATCAAGATGATTACTATATTTTCCTTGCAGCTCGCTTATAGTTTTAATTACATTACTTGCTACAGTTTCGGCTTTTTCTATTTGTTTTACTGCTGTATCTAAAGAACTTAATTCATCCTGAATTTTTACCAGTTCATTGTTGATTTTATCGTTCATACCTAAATATAATGTTTAAGTGGTTAATTTTAAGCACATTACGCTTTTATTAATTTAATATTTTAATTGGCAACTAAATATTTTTTATTAAAATCTTTAAGCCAAATATAGTGCATCCGCAATTCCATTATTTCTTCATAATGCTCTTTTATATCACTTTTATTCTGATATAAATAGTCTAAAAATAATTTAATATTTGAACTATATTGTTCAATATTTATGTTTTTTGATTGTCGCATTCTGATAAATCCACGTGCTATTTGGTCTAGTGCAAAATTGATGTTTTCATCATTATTTTCACCAACCATTAATTCTGAATATGCATTTAGCAATAACGAAATAAAATGGTTTGGATTTGTTTGTGCAATTTTTCTTGTTGAATTAAGCAAATGCAACCAATTTTCTTTGTAAAATGATGTGTTTATTATATATGATTTTAATGTTTCAAAATCTTGATTTTCTTGATTTAATGCTTTTGCATTTATTAATGAAGAAAATTCTTTGTTTGTGTATTTAGCTGAAAAATAAGAACTTAAATAGTCTTTAAATAATTTATTTGCTTCAAATTTTTTCCCGTTTTCGTTAAGTTTTTGAATATCGTAAATTAATTTATCTAATAATTCTATCGAATTAAATTTATCTTTAACAATAAAATCAAAAATAAATTCGGTGTATATTTTAATTGCTTTCTCAATTGTACTTCCGTTAATATTTTTCTCGTTACTTTTAATTTCTTCAAATTTATCATTTAGCAAAAACTTACTTATATAATTGTATATGTTTAATAAATATATTTCATCGCTTTTTTTCTTAATCTTTACAATTACTTCCTTTTTATAATTATCAATCACATAATCTTCAACCAATCCAAGTTTGCTCAATTTATAAATCGCACTTAAAGTTTCTTGTTTTCGCCTTATTTTGTAATATAAATTAGAAACAGCCATTTTAACCTGTGGCTTTTTTGGGTCTTTTTGAATATTACTAATATGGTTTAATTCGCTAATAAATTCATTTAAAGAATGTGTGTTATCGTATATTTTCCAAATTAAAGCTTTATTAAATGTTTTTGATATTTTAGATTTAAGAATTGATTCTATTTCAATAACTGCATTATTTTTAAAAGGAATTATTATTTCTTGAACTTCACCAATTTTTAATTCGTTTAAATATGTTTCAATTCCTTTTACTTTTTGCTGATGAATTTCTTTTGTTAAGCATTTAACTATTTCAGAAGAGTTATTTTTACAAATATTATTAATTTTATCGTTTACAAAAGACAATATTTGAAGACTTACAGCAGAATCGAAATTTGAATATTCATTATGTAAACTCCAATCAGAGATATTTATAAAACCATAAGAATTTTCGTTTGAATTAACATAAATGCTAGTTGGCTGATTATCAGGCTGAAAGCTAATATTAACAATTAAATTATATTCATTAAAAACGGCTTCTTGAATTAAATCTAAATGGTTTTCTTTATTACTGGTAATTTCTGTAAGCAAATCAATTGCTGCGGCAATATCTTTTTCTTTTCCTTTATATTTTTTTAATAATGCTTCGTAACAAACGTATTTATCGATATTTGTTTTAGTAATACCATATCTTTCATGTAAATAATTTTCGTTTGGAACCGACATTTCTTGTTTATCATGAAATATATAACATTTTGAAGTTTTTGAGTCTCTTCCTGCTCTGTATGTTTGTTGAATAAAATCATCAACAGAACATGGCATATTAAAATAAATAACATTTCTGATATCAGTTTTATTCATTCCAACACCAAAAGCTTTTGTTGCAAGAAGTATGTCTAACTTGCTGTTAATAAACTTATTATAATATTCTTCAGATTTAAAAGCGTCGCCAATAGGAACATTATCAGTATTATCATCAGTGCTTCCTAAAAACCATCCAATTTTCAAATTTTCAAAATTACTGATAAGTTTATCGGCTAATCCATCATTATTACTATCAGTAATTCCGTATGTTCCGTAAGCTGTTGGACAATAAATAAGACTGCTGTTTTTATTGTTTGATTTTCCGGCAGGAAATAATTCTTCGATAAGGTAATTAAAATGCACTTGTTTTCTGCTTCCAACAAGATTTTTGACTTGTTCAATTTGCATTGAAGGCATTATTATATTGCTACTTACATCAATAACATTAAAATCGATATCAAAATTATTTTCATTAACTGTAATTATATCTTCATCTTTAATAAACAGTTCTTCTTTTATTTCTTCAATTACCGAATAACTTGCAGTTGAAGTTAATGCAATTACAGTTGGTAAATTTTGTTTTTTCGATTTAAAAAGCTTGTTGGCAATCTCTCCTAATTTATTATACTCAAATCTAAAATCATGACTCCATTCTGATAAACAATGTGCTTCATCAACAATAAAATATGAAAAATCAGTTTTGTTAATGTCCATTCTGTAAATCAAATTTCTAAAATCTTTTGTTCTTAAAAATTCCGGTGCAATAAAAATTAATAATGGATTAGAATTTTCAATATTTTCGAAATGAGTATTCACTAATTCGCTGTTTTCCAGAGAGTTATTTACATAATCATAAAAGTCTATTCCGGCATTTTCTAAAATTTTCTTTTGAAAAGAAGTAACAGAATTTATTGGATTTACAACAACAGAAACGCCTGGTTGCAACATTGCAGATAGTTGATAAGCAACTGATTTTCCGCTATTTGGTGATAATATTCCTAAAGTATTTTTTCCGGCTAAAGAATTATTTATTATTTCTAATTGTCCTGATAAGAAATTTTCTCTTCTAAATATATTTTTCAAAAAATATTTTAAAGCACTAGTTCTTTTATCTTTATCAGCATCAGATTTTATATTTTTTAAACTGTTGTATTTTATAAATTTATCGGTTAACAATTTTCTTTTTGAATTTATGCTTGTAACCGAACGAATTATTGCTTTATGTTTAGCTTTTGTGATATATTCCTTGCATTTTACAGAGCTTCTTTGTAAAACAGACACATCTAAAATTAAATCAAATTCATCATTCTCATCAAAATTATCAAACGATTTAATAATGCCTTGATATAATTGATTCAATTTAGTATTCTTAAATTCTGAAGTTCTATAAATTATCAATTCAACATCAGGAAAGCTAATTAATTCTTCTTTTAACGAGAATAAATTATTAAAAAACAATTTCAAATCCTGAAAAGCGAGAAAAGCACAAGGAACATCTCTTTCAATTACAGCAATACGCCATTTTTTTGCATTAAAATCCAAATTTCCAGATAATATATATTCTATTACTGATTTTTGAATTCTGGCAATACAAATAGGCGATAAAGCAAGTTGTAAAGCGTCTAATCCGTCTGTAGATTTGTATAATGGACTTCTATAATTTTTCGAGATATTATCAAAATAGTCATTATAAGTGAAATTGATTAAAGGTTTAAGCATTTCACTGCTGTTTGAAAGCTTGTCTGTGCTTATAATTAGCGGTTTTGCCCAAGCAATTGTATCCGACAATTCATTTTTGGCTTTGTCAGTTTCAAAATCATAACTTGTTTCTACAGGCGTGTTGTCAATATCTACAATAAAACCGTTATTTTCGCTTGTATTATATGGAATTTCAAATACAAAGTCGGTTTTAATATTAATTAGCGATTTAAATTTTGCTTTTATTTCTGATTT
>JAFGWC010000136.1 GCA_016937695.1 Bacteroidales bacterium | reverse complement strand
TTATCATTTTCATTTTTTTATCGTTCCGTTTAGTTCAACATATTCAGCAAGTTTCGATAAGGCTTTGTTTTTATTTTTAATATCGTTTTTGCAAAAATCAAAATCGCCGACAATATATAATGTGCTTTTCGCTCTTGTAATCGCTACATTTAATAAATATTTTGCCCAAATATTTATAAACGATGTTAAACTTTCTTTTGCGTCTTTTGTAACTACCAAAGATAATATGATAATATCTTTTTCGTCGCCCTGAAATTTGTGAATTGTTTGAATTATACAATTTTTGCTTATACTATCAAAATTGTGTTTTTCTACATTTAACGCTGTTTCTTGGTCTTTAAATGGTGTCGTTATTCCAATCTCTGCTTCCGGATATTTTTTTATCAATTCCTTTCCGAATTTTACAATAAAATCTTTCTCTTGTTTGTTAATATTTAAGTCTTTCGCTGTCGTCCCTTTAATATCATACCATATTATTCCTTTGTCGCCAAATTCAAATTGACTTTCTTGTGTTTTAATTATCAGCTCGTTGTTATAAAAAAATACATTTGAAAAATCAATGATTTTTGGGTGGCAACGATAATGTTCTTTAAGAAAGTAAGTGTTTATATTGGAAATATTTGCAATATTATAGGCATAATCAAACAGAGAATTTTGAACGTAGTTGTATTTTATCTCACTCAGTTTTAAATGATTTAATACAAAGTTCTCTTCAAATTTATCAACTGATGTTATGTGTTTTAATTGTTGCGGGTCGCCAATTACAACAATTTTTTTAGCTCTAAATATCAATGGTATTGCTGATGCTATATCACACTGAGATGCTTCGTCAATTACTAATAAATCAAAAACTTGGTTTGATAATGAAATTGCTTTTTTTGCGGATAAACTTGTTACACTTATTGCAAGAAATTTATCTACGAACATTTGACAAGCATTTTCATATTCATAATATTCTTCATCTTTCCAAGGTGTGTTTCCAAGATAAGATTTAAAATTAGAGATTATTGCGGAACTTGTTTCACTTAATTTATTGTTAATAAACTGTTTTGTATATTCTTTACTAACTTCAACAAATTCATTGTTCTTTTGGATTAATTCCAATTCTAAATTCTGTTTATTTTCTACAATCCAATTTAATTCTGTTTCTTTTGTTTTTAAATAAGTGTTTTGGATTTTCAAATTGTTGATATTGTCGTTTTTAAACTTAATATGCTTTGTATAGTTGTCGTATAGTTTTAGTAATTCAAGCAAATGGCTAATAATCAGGTTTATATTCGACTTTCCATTTTCAAATAAAGGATTTAAGGAATTTATAAAGTCTATAATTGAATTATCAAGTTGATTTTCAATAGATACAATTTCTTGCAATTTTTTTGATTGCGAAAACAATTTAAAGAAGAAGCGGCTTACAAAATTTGAGTTCTTTTTTTGTAAATCATTAACAATTAAATTAATATTGTTCTTGTTGAGTTTAAATTCAAGATTTTGGTCAAAAAATAATGTCTTTTCGACTGAATTAATTTTTGATTTATAATTTTCAAAATCAATCTTCAAATTTTCAATTTTCTGTTTATGTTCTTCTATTTCGTTTGGTAATACAACAAGCTTTACAAAAAAATCATTTATTTCATCAATCCTTTTCTGTATTTCAATAATTCTTGTGTATGTTTTATCTATGTCTTTATTGTAAACAAATTTGTGATGAATAAAACTATCTAATTTTGGCTTTAAATTGGCTTCAATTATTTCATTTGCACCAACTCTCAATAAATAATCTGAGATAAACCTTTCTGTTACATTATCAACTGCTTTGTTATTTTTACTTGCAAACAGTATCTTTTGATTATTAATAATTGCGTTGGCAATAATATTTAATACAACTTGTGTTTTGCCCGTCCCCGGGGGACCCGTTATTACAGTAAGTGTATTTTGCAATGAGGCTTTTACTGCATCTTCTTGTGAATTATTTAATTGTGTAATTTTAACGAATTTGTTTAAAGTATTTGACCTATTTGTAATTGGCTTATTTAGTAAATAGTTGCTTATAAAATTTGTTGCAAGTTCAGGAATATGTTTTTTTCTTAATCTGTTTAATTCTGACGACAACTGCGAATTAGTTAGATTTTTATCGCTAAATGCTAAGGAAAAATTTTTCGAAACGGTTAATTGTAAAGTCTCTAATTCCTTTACTAAAAAGTCAATTTTTTCTTGTAATATTGAAAATAGTGAGATTTTACTATTCAGCTCATCTATTGTATTTTCTGATAGATTTAATTGTTGAAATGAAGGTGAATACAATTCAAAATTTCCTGCCTTTATTTTATTAATTTTCTCAGCATAGTTAATTTCCGAAGCTAAAATTATTTGATACAATAAAATTTTATTTTGGTTGCCAATTGAAAATGAAATGCCTACTAAAATATTTTTAGGAAATTTTTCTTTCTGATTTTTAGTTAATTCTTTTAATATTTCAGCTTTTTGATTAAAATCTATTTCTAAAATAAGATTATTCAAATCTGAACTGATAGGAAAAGTAAAAATATTTGATAATTGACTTTCTCTATAACTCTCAATATCAAGTAATATGTTGTAATAATTTAATACATTTTCAATTTCGTTATTCGATTTTGGCGTTTTTTGAACTAATCTTTTTACTAAATCAAATTTTATCTTACTTTCCCAATTATTATTATCAATCACTATTTTTGTCGCATCGAACAAATTTTCTTCCTTAATATTTAAACAATCAAGAATTTGGAAAATTTCATTATCGGAAAGGATTAATTCATTTGAATTTATATTATGCAGTCTTTCAATAGCTTTGTTGCTATCTACAATATGAAAATAGGGCAAATTTTTAGGAATTTGTTCATTATCAAACTCAATCGGTTGTTGAAACAATACAAGTGCTGATATATGTCCAAAATTTATGTTGTTTCTATTGTTTAACAAGTTCTCTTTATTGAAAAAATCAATTAAAGCCCGCCTATATTGATTTACTTGTTGATATGGATTTCTATTATAACTACCACCTGCAACTAAAACTGTTTCGTTTTTGTTTTGAATTGCCCAATGATTATTTACTGAAAAGGTAAGTTTTCCACCGTAATTTTTAAAATCAATTACAGTAATTTGCTGATTTTTAATAAATAGAGCATCAAGTTGATTACCATTTACGTTTAAATTGCCAATCAAAACCGAAGAAGAATTATCGTTTTTAAATTTTTCAGCTAACCTATCAGAAAACTCTTTAAAAAATATATTTTCGTGAGTTGTATCAAATTGTTGTATTAAATATGCTTTGTATGACATTCTATCTTGGTATTTGTTTTTTTAATAAATGATAACG
>JAFGWC010000027.1 GCA_016937695.1 Bacteroidales bacterium | reverse complement strand
TGTATAATGCAGTTGAGCAAGTTGTGAAACTCGAAAATTATGCATAAATTTAGTAACACAAAATCATTGATTTTGCTTTTTGAAAAATGAAGATAAAAAGAAAAATAAACGATTTTGCTATGTGCGTTACGGAAGTGCATTTTTTCAAACTCCCAACCGCCACATACATCAGTCGTTAGCAATCATATTAAAAACTGAAAAATCAAATCATTAACTTAAATATTTTGTACAATGAAAAGTCAAAAAAACCTTTTTATTTCATTAATTGCAGTTTTGCTGACATCTTGTGTGTCAACATCTTATTTCCAAGTTTATAAAGCAACACCTTCTAATAAATTGGTTAATAAAGACAACCTTTTAATTTATGAAGATGAAAACTGTAACGTTTCATACAATCTATGGAGCGAGGGTGGGAATATTGGTTTTAAATTTTTCAATAAAACTGACAATAATATTTATTTGAATTTGGAAGAAAGTTTCTTTATTCTAAATGGGGTATCTTACAATTATTACAGAAATAGAGTTTTTACTAATTCTACAAGTGCAGGAGCTACAACTTCTCGTGGAGCTTCAGCATCCAAATTTGCAACTGGTATAAATTATTTTGATTTACTTCAAACGAATAGAATTTCAGCAACAAATACAGTTGGATTAATGACATCTTCAGGTTTTTCCATATCTTACAATGAGGAAAAGATTGTATGTGTTCCATCAAAGACTTCCAAGATTATTTCAGAATATAACATTAATGAATCACTTTTCAGAGATTGTAATTTATTTAAATACCCAACAAAAAAACAAATTAAATCAAAGACCTTTTCAAAAGAACAAAGTCCTCTTGTTTTTAGCAATAGAATTGCTTATAGCTTTGGTCAGTCTGACATTCTTATAAAATTTGAGAATGAATTCTATGTTACGGAAATATCTAATTATCCCGAAAGTGCAATGTATGAATAAAAATATGAGGAATATTGTGGACAGGAAAGTAGGGCAATTAAAGAATATTTCAAAAATATTTCTGCTGACAAGTTTTACATCAAATACAGTAAAGGACAAGATTTTTGGAAACACTAAGAATTACGATTGCTAATCGAATAGGCGGCTGACGGTCAAATGACCGCCAGTGCAGCTTTCACACCACTGTACGTACGCCGGCTTCGCCCCTTCCTTTCAGTCCAAATGTCCACAGGACATTTCTCTGCTAAGCGTAGTTTTTAACTACGCTTGCTTTTACAGTCAGTTTACTCAGGCTCGGCGTAAATTAGCGAAGCGTATCTACGTCGAACAATAACCGGCAGTTTTCAACTGCCAAAAATGCGAAAGCATTTTATTAAGCAGGATGGTAAATCTATTTCAATTATTATATTATTTTTGAATTTTAAATTAAATATTGAATTATTATATTTTAACCGGAAAACTTACAACTATGAAACTAATGCTACGCATGGCAGTTAAAAACTGCCGGGATAAGAGGTCGAAGTTGCAAACTTCGCCCAGCAAAGGGACACTATTATTATCAAGAAAGAAGTGAAATTATTAAATACATTCTATGCAAAATAAATTTTGGACAAGTTTTAAAGATTTTATTATTCCTTTGTATCAGCATTGTGAATATTGTATTGATAAAGAAATAAATCAATATAAAGATATTAGTATTGCTGAAATATACAAATCACATTTATTTGTACTTGATAAATGTGCAAATGTTAATTTATATGATAAGGAATCAGCTATAAAATATATCAAGAAAATAAAAGCGGAAGAAATTAAAATATCAGATGATATAAATGATAAAAAAAAGTTCAAGAAAAATTATATTGATTATTGTGATGAATTATTGAAGAAAATCGAAAACTATTCATTTGAACAAGATTAATTACAGTGCACAACACATGGTATAGTGCATGCGGGTTTCAGAGGTTTTCGAGCGTTTTTGGCTCGTAAAAAAAGCCGGTGTAAACTGATAGGAAATCGCTTCGTAATCCTCAGTCGTTGGCGGTCATTGAACAAAGCGGTCGGGCAACAAAAATAGACTGAAAAAAAAAATTTAACTTTGGACTGGTAATTTCAAACTATAAGAAATTGTAATATGAGTAAGGAAAAAATATCCATACGTTTTTTTGATGACCGTGAAGTGCGTGCGGTTTGGGATGAGCAAAATGACAAGTGGTGGTTTAGCGTTTTGGATATAGTTACTGTTCTTAATGACCAGAATGATTACACTAAAACTCGAAACTATTGGAAATATCTTAAAGCCAAATTGAAAAAAGAAAATAATGAGTTGGATAGTGCCACTACCCAACTGAAACTTTTAGCAAGTGACGGTAAAAGATATTTAACTGACATGTTGGATTTTAATGGTATAATTGCTTTAGGAAAAGAATTTCCGAGTAAAAAAGCCAACCGATTTATAGAATGGTTTACAAACAGTGATGAAAGCATTGACGGAAAAAGCAAAACAAAAGCTTATGCTTTATTTGAAAGTTCATTTATAAATAGCATCGAAGTTGGTACAACTAAAGGATTACAGCAGATACACGGTTACTTATTTGGTGGACTATATGATTATGCCGGACAAATAAGACAAAAAAACATATCCAAAGGAGGCTTTCAGTTTGCCGTATCACATTTTTTAGGGGATACATTAAAGCAAATTGAATCAATGCCAGAAACAACATTTGAAGAAATTGTTGATAAATATGTAGAAATGAATATAGCTCATCCTTTTATGGAGGGTAATGGTAGAAGTGCACGAATATGGCTGGACTTAATGCTTAAAAAGAATCTTAAAAAATGTGTAGATTGGAGCAAAATAAGCAAACAGGATTATATGAATTCGATGATGTTAAGTCCAACTAAAAGTGATGTTCTGAAAATACTTCTGAAAAATGCACTCACTACAAAAATAAATGACCGAGAAATGTTTATGAAAGGTATTGACTACTCATATTACTACGAAGAAAATGATTAAAAAATGGACAGATAGTAATGAATCTAAAACAACGAACCGCCAATCGAGTAGATGGCTGACTATCAAAAAGATAGTCAGTGCACCTTTCACACCACTATACGTACGGGTCTCGTATACAGCGGTTCGTTAAGTCGTGGGGAAATTCAAAATTGTATAAAGTTAAAAGTGTTACTGCTGAAAATTCAAAAGATACATTAACAGTTACAGTAATGGATGATTCATATATTTGGTTCACGAGTATATTAAATGGAAAAGTGACTACCTTATATGGTTAAATCGAGAAAAGTTGAGCCTTACAAATAATATTAAAACAAAATTTTTACAAGAGGGCAAAGAGCTTTAACATGAATTCCTCTATTCAAGAGATGATATGGATTCTTTATTTAGCTTATATTCTGCAAATTCGAAATATGTCAGTATTTCATTAATTGTTTTGAGTGTTTTTGAACCATTGGATTTGATGAATATTAGAAATGCAAATCATTATTTTAACAATAATCTAAATGATTACAAAGGTGATTTTGTTCAATTATTCTACGATTTATCATACTGAGAGAAAGATTGTTATGCTGAGAAAAGATTACGTTTAATTGGCAATATGTTGAAAGAAGTTAAACTGTATGATTTTGGGAGAGATAAGTAAGTTTATCCATATGATTTTATTATGCGTTTGAATAAGGTTTTTGAAGTCATGAAAATGGAAAAGATATAGATGATAAAATTTGTCCAATTGAGTAAATGGCCAGTGAGTCAATAACTCACTAGAGCAGCGCTCGAAAAGCCCAGCCATGTTTTTAAACCATGGCTGGGCTGGCAGCAAACTATTTGCATAAGCTACTAAATCATTTGTAATACCAAATTCTTAATTAATTTAAGTTTATTTACAAAACGGTTTTTATTAATTACTTTTAATCGTTAAAAAAATGTATTCTTAAAATAGAAACTCTTCAACTCTTGAATATTAGCTAAAGTTTTTCTATAAATTATTTTAAAATTAGCCTTAAATAAAAAACTTAAATAGTATACTTTCATAAGCAAAAAGTACTAGACTATTTAATAAATAAAAAATAACTATGTAAAAACAAAACGATAATTGTGCAAACAGAGTCGTTATAAGTAAGCTTATTAAAAATAAAAAATAAAAAAGCAGCTTCGTTATAATATTCTACGTAACTTTGACATATATTTTTGGAGGCAGCAAATGAATAAAAGAACTAAATCGTATGAATTAATCGTTGCAAACAAAGAACTTTCCTTTCAAAACAAAGAAAAAGAAAAACGAGCGGCAGAATTAATCATTGCAAACAAAGAACTTGCTTTTCAAAATGAGGAAAAAGAAAAGCGGGCAGAAGAATTAATC
>JAFGWC010000135.1 GCA_016937695.1 Bacteroidales bacterium | reverse complement strand
TTGGCCATATCCTTCGGCTGTCATATACGAAAAGTCATGTACAGCGGAAGTATGTAATCTTTTTGCAGTAACATTTACTTCTCCAATAACAATACTACCTGGTTCTTGGGCTCCGCCTCCATTACCGCCCGGCATTTCAATATCAGCACCCCAAACATCTTCTGTCAAAGAATTAGTTCCAAAAATATCGTTTAGATACTCCGCACCATTTATCTCAAAATTATTTATCGGGTTATTTCCTGCAAAATGGTAGGGCGATTGTGTGGAATAGTTTTCGGCCAGTGGGTCGCGAACATGCCAGCGGCCTAGCTGGGCATCGTAATCTCTAAAGCCGTATTGGTAAAGGTTTATTATATCAAATTGCTGTTTGCTTTTGGTTAAATTATATGTTTTTGGTTCTTCCTGCACTTTTTTAAATTATTCTTATTTTTACAATCCAAATGTAATGTTTTTTATATTTATTTCTTTTAAAAAAAACTTTCCTGTTATAATTAATTTTATCATTTGATTTTTCAATCTTATTTGGGAAAAATCGTCAACACAAATACCTTAATATCAGTAAAATAACAAATAAATTAATAATTTTGAAATTTAGGGTTACTTTTTTGCATTTTTATCATTAATAATAAAACAGAAATTATGTCTGATAAACAAATTATTGAACTAATTATAAATTCTAAACATTCCAAAGCATTGGCTAAGCTTTATAAAATATATCCGGCTGTGCAAAAATACATTACAGAATATGGTGCTGATGCAGCTGAGGCCAAAGATATTTTTCAGGATGCGCTGTATATTTTTATTATGAAAATAAATGATTCAAATTTTTATTTAAATTCTTCCATTTCTACTTACATTTTTGGGATTTGTAAAAATCTTTTTAAAGAAAATCTAAGAAAAAATAATAAAATAATAAATCAAAATATTGAAATACCTGATGAAGAACACATAAAAGATGTAGATTATTTTTTGGAAGAAGAACAAAAATATCGTGCCTTAGACAAAATACTTATTGAAATTGGTGAAAAATGTATGGAATTGCTAAAAATGTTTTATTACCAAAACATCTCTATGAAAGCAATTGCAATAAAGTTGGGTTTTAAAAACGAAAGTTCTGCCAAAACCCAAAAATACAAATGTATTGAACAAGCCAGAAATTTAACAAAAACGGTACTATTAAGAACTCAAACAAAAATATCATGAGACCCGAACTAGAAGAAACAAAATATATAGAATATTACCTGCTAAATAAGCTTAGTGAGGAAGAAAAAAGCAAATTTGAATTAAGAATAAAAAATGATTCTGAATTTGCCGAAAAAGTAAAAATGCAGGAATTATTGATTAAACGTGTTGGAATTATATCGATAAAACAATCAATAAGCCAAGCACATAGAAGTTTTTTACAAAGACAAAAATTTTCGTTTAGCAATAAAACATTTAAATACTCTTTTAACACAATAATTACTATTATTAGTGTAGTAATTGTTAGTTATTTGGCTTTGGAAATAAATACGCCAAAAGCAAAAACTACATTTATTAAAATTGAAACCGGAATATTTACGCCTATTAAAGGAATTGATGTTCCGTATATCACAGATACTATTATTGCTGAAAATGGTGCCGTTATTAATTATAATTCAGGCTCTTCTGTTATTATACCTTCAAATGTTTTTATCGATGAAAATGGAGATACTATAACCGGTAAAGTAGAAGTAAAATTCAGAGAATTTAAAGATGCTACAGATATATATATAGCTGGAATACCTATGAACTATGAAATTGATAATGAGGAGTTTGTGTTAGAATCGGCTTCAATGTGTGAAATTAAGGCTTTTAAAAATGGAAAAGCTGTAAAAATAAAGCCAGGTAAAAATATTGAAATAATGCAAAGTAGTTATACAAGTAGTAATTTATTTAATTTATACCGATTAAATAAAAAAAATAGAAAATGGATAAAAAAAGGAAAAGATATTCCATTGGCTATTTATAATGAAGAAGTAAAAAAGATAACTATTGTAAAAAATCCTGAGCCAAATATAGTTATTCCTGCAAAACCACTAGATGCAAATAATTTTAAATACAGTTTGACTGTTAATTTTAGCAATGATGAATTCCCGGAATTATCTGTGTATAAAGATGTTGAATTTGGTATTGATTTAAATGACACATCTTATCGACTATCTCATGCAGATGTTTTGTGGGAAAGCGTTTATTTAAAAAAAGGACCAAAAACAGGCTCATTTATAATAACATTTAGTAAAGGGAAAAGAAAAGTAAGCTATTTAGTATATCCGATTTTTAGAGATGAAAATTACAAAAATGCAATGCGGACATACAATAAAAACATAGAACAATACGACAAAATTAGAAATAGCAGAATAAAAAATGAAAAAAAAGAAAGCAATCAGCAAATTTTGGCGAAACAAAAACAGGATTCGCTTTACAAACAAATTTCAGCAAGAAATGAAGAAATAAAACTTTATAATAAATGGTTTGAAACTGATGAAGCACGTTTGCTATACGAAAAGTGGAATAATATTATGTTTTCGCAAATTGTTGAAATAAAAATTAAAGATAAACTTTCTAAAATGGAAAAAAACAAAGAATTTATCCTTAGTAAAAGTAAACTTATTGATAAAACTTATGAAGACTTAAATATTGCAGAAGAAATATTTAGAAAAAGAAATATACTTATAAGTCAAATTAAAGATAATGAGCTAATTAACAAATTAATTAAAATAAATTCTGAGATGAAAGATTTAATTTCAAACAAAGATTTTATTGAGACATCTTATTCTAAATTTGAAAAAGAAAAATTAAATAAACTTGCAATTAATAATAAAATACAAAGAATATATAAAATTGATGAATTTGGGATTTGGAATTGTGATCAGCCAACCAGATTTCCTAATTCGATGAAAATAATTGCAAATTTTAGTTTGAATAATGAAAAATTACCACTGGCAAGTATAAATCTTGTAGATAAAAATATACGTTCTATTTATACATATCCAAGTAATAATTTTAAGAGTTTCACTTATAATAAAAAATCAAAAAATGTTATTTGGGCAGTAATTAACGATGGAAAGCTTATTTATTTTAATGAATTTGATTCAATTTCTGAAAACAAAAAAGGCAAAGCATATACTTTTAATATGAAAGAAGTAAAAGAGCCATTAACAGATTACGAAAAAGTTAGAGAAATTATAAAAAACTTATAAGAGATATAATTAATAACTTTAGTTAGATTTAAAATTTAATTGAATTTATATCGCTATTATTACTTATTAGGATGATATAATTGTTAAATTATTAAATTGCTGAATTTAAACAATTTAACAATAAAGCAATTTAGCAATTATAAGTTTTTTAATGTAAAAGGATTAGTTAATTTATCTACTTCTTTTATCCAACTCATGTTATTAAAATATAAAAACAGAATTAAAAGCCATAAATAGAAAAACCACCATCAACCGGAATAGTTTGTCCGGTAATATATCCGGCTCCTGCAGATGCTAAAAAAGCAACTACTGTGGCAACTTCTTGTGGCTTTCCTATTCTGTTCATAGGTGTGCGCGATAAAACTTCAGCTTTGTACTTTTCATCGGTTAATACTTGCTTTGCCAAAGGAGTTTCAATGTACCATGGAGCTACAGAGTTTACTCTGATGTTATATTTTGCCCATTCTACAGCAAGGTTTTTTACCAACTGATTTATTGCTGATTTTGTCATTGCATAAATTGCACCTGTACGTAAATGAGTTAATCCGGCTACAGAACTAATAAAAATCACATTTCCTTGTTCCGATTTTTTTAATAAAGGCAATATCTTTCTACTTAAATGATAACCGGAACGTAAATTTGTATTAATCAAAAATTCAAACTCTTCCTCATTTGCATTTTCTGTTTCATTTCTGATATTTGTACCAACATTATTTATAAGAACATCAACAGAATTAAAATTTTCAGTTATAAAATCGGCAAGCTCATTTATACCATTTAATGAACTTAAATCAGTAGAAAATGTAATAATATTTGAATTTATTTCTGATGCCGCTTCTTTTAAATCAGCTATATTTCTGGAAACCATAATAACCTGTGCGCCTAAATCGCCAAAATATTTTGATATTTCAAATCCAATTCCTTTGCTTGCACCTGTTACTAAAACTGTTTTATTTTTAAAAACGAACAATTTATTTATCATATTTTATAATTAATAAAATTACTAAACAACAAACATTTTAACTAATTCTTGATGTTCAAAAACGTCCTGAGGACTTAAAGTATCCCATCTTTTAAGCTTTAAAACCCAACCTGTATACTCAGAACAAGCAAACTTGTCATCAGCAAGAAAAGTCCCAACGTCTAAAAGTCGTTTTATCGGTTTAATAATTTTTTTATAAAATTTTGTTTTTCTAAACTTATCAGGATTTACCTTTAACCATCTGTATGTGAACTGTTTAGATGGTTGATATAAAAAAGTAAATTTGAAATCGTATTTGGTTCCTATTTTGGAATTAATTCTATTTAAAAGATAATCTTTATCTTCTTGACTTAAACCATTAAGTAGTTTTTTATGGCGCATAACAGCATATTTTTTATCGCCAGGATCAAATTCAACTTTCCGAACTCCTGCAATAGCTGAGCCGACAGTATATTTTTCACCAATAAAAACTTCTGTATGAGAATAATCTGAACGAGTAAAAATTCTTATCAACCAAGAAAGTGGATTTTTGTTTTGCAACACCAAAACATCGCCAATTTGAATTGTAAATTTATCATTTTCCATACAGCCAAATTACAAAATATTTATTTAAAAATATCTTGATAATTTGGGTTTTGTTTCATAATTTTTAAACTTTCAGGAAAATTTTCAACAAACCAAAGAGTAAAAGCAGTTACGTCTATTTTGTCATCAATCATTTTTATAGATTTAGTTTGCCATTTTTCTTTTAGATTTTCGGTATTTAATAATTCTTCGATTTTTTCTATAACTCCCTCATTATTAATAAAATGAAAAAGCAAGCCATAATTTTCCTGTTCATCTATTGTTTCTGCCAACATTGAGTTAACATATACCGCAGGAGTTCCCAAAACAGCACATTCCGAAGCCATTGTTGCACCTTCTCCTATAAACATATCAGCAAAAGCTAATGCATCATGAATTTTTTCGGGTGGAATTTTTATTTTGTATTTTAGCAAATCGTCAGGCAATTCTGCTTCTGAAGTTATAAAAACTTTTCCGTGGTTTAAAAGTAATAAAATTATTTCTCTTTTTAATTGATTACTAATTCCTTTAAGTCCAACATCATGACTAGCGCCCCATGCAATAAATCGAAGAATAAAAAATTTATCTTCTTTGCTGATATTCAACAAATTATAGATTTCAGGATTTGGAGTAAAATATTTTGGATGCAAATAAGCAATTTCATGAAATCCTCTATATCTAACATGTATTTTACCGTAATTTTGTCTAAAATTTTCGGTTGTTAATATTGCATGAGCAAATGGTTTATATAATCTAATTTGCTCCATATTTCCTGTATCTTCAAAAGCAATGTATTTTTTTCGAAGAATAAAAGAAACCCAAGAAGCAGGAACAGAGCCATGACTTAAAAAAATCTGGTTTTTAAATTTAACAGAAACTATAAATAGAGCTAAAATATGTTTAAACAAACTATATATTTTTCCTAATTTGCCGTTATAATGTTTCCCAAAATTCTTATAATCAAGATTATATGCTTTTAATAATTCAATTGTTACTTCTTTATCTTTTGCTGTAAAAAGAACATTCCAACCATTTTTTTTTGCCTGAAAAGCAAAATTTTTAAATAAATGAACATGTCCGGGATGGTTTACATCAATAATTATATTCATAGTTGATTGGAAATTATTTTGTTGTAAAACTCGCCTAAAGTTGCAAAATGAGCGTTTCGTTTTTTACACTCTTCAATAATTTTAATGTAAAAAGTTCTGTATTCCGGAAATTCTTCTTCTCTAAACACTCTTTGATGCCAATTTACGACTAAAATTCCATCATTTTGTTCAATTAAATCAAGTAATTCAAGAAATCTATCCCATTTATTTTCTGAACTTATAAATGGCGTATCCATAACTATTAAAGGGATTTCAAGAAAATAATCGTTAAATGGTTTAAAAGGTGTTATTTTATCTTCTTTAGTGCCAAATGTAGTTGTGTGTCCCCAAGTTGAATCATATTTAAATCCAATTTCTTTTTGAATATTCCATGTGTTTTGGTTCCAATTTAAATAATGTTGTCTTGTTCCAATAATCTCGTGTTCAACTATGCTTTCTATCCTTTTTTTTTCTTTATTAAGTAACTCTTTGTTGTTAAATGAGTTATAAGAACCATGAACACCAATTTCCCAACCATTTTTATCAAGCCATTTAATTATTTCAACAAGTTTTTCGTTAAATAAATGGTAACGACCTATTGATAGTTGCCAATTATTTTTATCAAATAAATTAAAAGGAATACTTTCGTCAAGAATAAAAAAAGTTGATTTAACATTAAAGCTTTCTTCAATTTTAATAATTTCGGGAAAATTCCAATATGGTTCCTCTTTAAAAAAAGAACTAAAGTGATATTTAACTTTTTTAAAATCAGCTTTTAAAAGATTTTTTAAAAAATATGTAAAATATTGATAATGTTTATTTATTCTATCAACATCATGGCTTAATGCTACTTTTAACATAAAAACTTTAAATTTTTACAATGTTATATACAATTTTTTGTTTTTATTAGTTTATAGGTGTTGCAATAATTGTTCTTCCAGCATAAACCTGATCTTTAAGATTAAGTTCAATCTGATAATTAACCGGAATTATGACATCAACTTGCGATCCAAATTTTATCATTCCAAACCAATCGCCTCTGTCAATTGATTGTCCTTCTTTAAAATATGTAACTACACGTCGAACTTTTTTAGAAGCAATTTGCACAACACCAACCTTTATTTTTCCATTATCAATAACAATTGTATTTCTTTCATTTTCAACTTCAGATTTAGCTTCTTTTAAGGATAAATATTTACCATCAAAATGTTTATTCAGAGTTATTTTTCCACTAATAGGTGCTGAATTTTTATGAACATCAAAAGGTGTCATGTTAATTCCGATAAGCCAACAAGGCGTATCTAAAATATCTGTATTTGTTAATTCTTCTAATTTTGATATTTCACCATTTTTAATTGCTATAGGAATATCTTTTGCTTCAATCCGTTTTATGTAAATAACATTTCCATCAGCAGGCGAAACAATATCATCGGCTGTTGCTTTTGTTTTTCTATAAGGCACTCTGTAAAAGCGAATTAACACGCCTATCACAAGAACAGTTGGAACTGTTACTATATTTAAAATATAAGTATAATTTAAATTATGTAGATATGAAAAGTTAAAAAGAGCTGAAATAACAGTTGCAAAAGCAGCGACAATAAGATTATCAATTAAAAGATATTTTAATTCAACTTTGGCTTTGTAATTTAGATACAGAAACAAAACTGTACTAATAAGTAATGACTCTAAAAATAAATAAATCATGATAAATAAGTTTTATGTTAATTTTGTTTAATATTTATATTATAATTTACTTACTATCACCTTTTTAAATAGAAATATGGTGATAATAAAATATACATAACACCTGGTAAAGGGTCTTTTCTGTCCCATGTTGCATATTCTTTAGGTATTTTTAATGTATTAAAATATTCTTTAAGCGACATTCGTCCTTTAAATACTTCGGAAAACATTATAAAAAAATCTGTAAGTTGTTCAATCCAGCCCAAATTTTCAGTTGTATTTTTCTGATATTCAACATTTTCGCCGTTTAAATCTTTAATTAGCATTTCAATTAAGTTAATGCCAACTATGTTAGACATTGTATGCCATTTCCAAGTTCTTGGGTTAATTTCTATAAGCTTATAGTCCTGAATTTTATCGTCATACATAAATTCTATTTCAGACAATCCGGAATAATTCATTTCTTTAACAAGGCTTAATGCCAGTTGTTCAATTCTTTCTGAGATAACGGTTTTTGCAAAAGTTGTTGCAACTCCAAAATCCATAGGTTTTTGCCTTATTCTATTTGCAATAAAACTACCAAAAACCTCTCCTTTGCTGGCATAAGAAGCAAAAGAATATAAATTTTTAGCACCGCCAGTTAAAAATTCCTGAACTATAACTTCATCGTTTTTAATGATTTTTAAAGCTTGATTATAGTTTTCGATTAACTCTTGCCTAGAATTACACAAAAAGACTTTTTTTCCTGATTTTTTATAAAAATTATACATAATTGCAGGTTTAATTATAACAGGATAATCAATTTTATCTGCAATTTCATTTAATTCTTCAATTGAATTAGGGAAAAAACTTTCCGGCATTTTAACTCCAGCTCTAATTGCCATTTTATAAGTTTTAATCTTATTAAATGCTAATTCGGTAATGTCTTTTATTGAATTAGAGAGCATGTATTTTTCATTCAAAACATCGTAATTATCTGATATAAAACCAACTAGCATATCATTAGTTGGAATTAATAAAGCTTCATTTTTGTTAATTTCTTTATTAATTAAAATATCCAATAAATGGTTTACATCTTTAAACTTGCAAAATTTACTGCATGTGTTTGAGAATCGAGCAACACTAATTGATGAGTTGTTATAAAGTGTTACTTTATAGCCCAAACGTGCTGCTATTCTTGATATACCAAGACCTTGAATATGATTTCCTAATATAATAACTTCTTTTATCATTCTTAATTTCTATTCTTTTTAACTTTATTTTTTTAATAATGATTTAAACATTAAGATTTTTTAACAAGATATTTTTTTACTTGATTTTTTATTGTTTGCCAGATATAAATTTTTATCCATTCTATGTAAGAATCAGCCCAATTATGAGGATGTGTGCTAATCATTAGTTCGTTTGGAAAATTTCCATTTTCAAGCATTTTAATAATATCTAAAGTGCTGTTTATCTGATAATTATAATTTGTATCAACTTTATCTCTAAGTGTTACTTCTTCATTATTCCAAGCTCTACTGGCATCTGTAATATAAAAAAGTTTATTAAAATCAATGTCAAAATATGGTTCAGCAATAATTCCAAAGTCCTTATAATCAAATTGTTGCCAAATTAATCTATTATCCCATTTCGACATTGGACTGCCATGCATACACATTGTTTTTACAGGATAAAACTTTTTAAAAGTGTTAAGGTTTTTCTCAAACTCTTTAATTGCATTTTCTGTTTTTCCTTTTGCTAAAGCTAAATCTTCGTAATGATATCCAAGCTCGTGGCCTAGTTTAACAATTGTATTAATTGATTTTTCGTTAAAGCTCTCATTTACAATGCGATAATAATAACTTGCTCTGATATCTAGTTCATTCTCAATTTTCGCCATTTTAACGGCATTTTTTGGAGCTCTATCAACATCATGTCTTAATATAACTACTTTATTATTAACATTTTCAGAAACAAATTGCTCGAATGTTTTAAATTCATATCCTGCTTCAGATAATGTTAATAGCAGTTTTTTATATATATCTAAAGAAAAATCTCTCATTTATTATAATTCCGTACTTTTTTTACAAATAATATTTAAAAAAAAGCAAAGTTACTTTAATAAATTATTACCAATTCATTTCTTTTAGTTTGTTTTTTGAATTTTTGACCAAATCATATTCATTATTGGCTAAACTAATAGAATTTTCAACAAACAATTTATAATTGCTGCTTGATTTGCATAAATTTTCGATTGCTTGTACTAACTGTTCTGTGTTTTTTTCATCAATTAAGTAACCATCAAAATTATTGATACAGATTTCGGGAATACCAGAAATATTTGTACTTATAATTGGTTTTGCATAGCTAATTGCTTCCATAAGCACAACCGGAATTCCGTCCATGTCGTTTTTGGTTGTAATTGACGGAAGAACGAATATGTTAATATCATTGTAAAATTTTATTTTAGCTTCGTCTCTTATTCTTCCTAAAAGTTTAATTGAGTTTAACAAATTATTTTCAGTAATAAATTCTTGTATAAATGCCTCATCTTCACCACTTCCCGCAATTTGAAGCTCAAATTTTTCAGGATATTTTTTATTAAGAATTTTAAAGGCCTCCATCAAAAAAGGAATTCCTTTTTTTTCTTCGAGATTTGACATAAAACCTAATATGCATTTTTGTTTTAATTTTATAGTTTCAGCATCAACTTTTGGAATTTTAACTCCTAATCTTGATAAAGTAATTTGATTTTCGGCAATTCCATATTTTTCATTTACATAAGCAATATTATAATCTGAAATGCTGAAACTTTTATTGGCGTTTTTAACTAAAGTTTTAAACCATCTGTTTTTAAAATATATATCGTGTGCATGAAAAGTAAAGTTATACTCAATTTTATATCTTTTTTTTATAAAATAAGCAATAATTGCAGCTTGCGAAGCAAATTGTGCATGTATTGATTTCACATCTTTTAAAACTTTTTTATCTAAAAGCAAAAACCAGTTCATACTCATTATTGTCCATATAAGATTCTGAAAACCAATGAATTTGTCGAAGTTTTTTAATTTAAATAAAATTAAAAAAAGTATATTTTTAATTCCTAATTTAAAATCGAAAGGTCTGATATAAATTTTGACTCCGTTTTTTTTAAGTATTTCAACATCATTTTTATAAAATTCAGGAATTTTTCTTAAAAAAACTATTTTGAATTTTGAAACTTCGGAAAAAGTTATTAATTCTTCCATCATCCAAGGAGCAAGCGCTTTTATGATATATAGATTTTGCATTTGATTTGTGTTTTACTGATTATTTTTATAAATCCGGTTGCTGATTTTAGATTTTAATTCCGCTTTTTTTCATCCAAATTTGAATTGATGTTAAACGAGTAAAATTTTTCATGTGTTTTTTAAAATCATATTCAATATTCTGATTATTAAACACTTGACTATAAATATTCAATTCATTTTTATACTTATTATAAAAATTTTCGTTTAAATTCTGACTTTTAAAAATTCCGATTTTTTTAATTTTTTTACTGTAATAATAGTATTGAATAATTAAAAAAGGCAAGTAAATTTTATTTAACAAATACTTTGGTTTATATGCATGTGTGCTTATAATATTAGCCAATTTTGGATTATTCATGTCGATAATGCAAGCATAAAATCGATGAATTTTTAAATTTTCGAAAAGGCTTTTTTTTGTGTTCCAATTAAAAACCCAAGGAAAAGGCGTTTTTAGAAGTTCGTCAACAAACTCAATATCAAGAAAAGGATGCAGATTTTCGACAAATGGACGTTCAACTTTTATTTCTTTCATAAAGTATTTGCTAATTCCAATTCCGGTGATATAATAAAAAAACTTTAAGGCAGTTTCGTAATTGTTGTTTAAAAATTTATTTGATTTTAGTTCTTCAAAAATTTTATTTTTATATTTATCTATAACTTCTTGATTTATAAAGTCTTTAGCTTTTATTTTATCAATTATTTCGTTAAAAGTTTCTTCTAAGTTTGATGAAAGTAAAATGCTTTTAACATTTTTATCGATATATCCGCCAAGGCTTGTAGGCCTTTTAATAAGCTCGCTTCCAAATAATCCGGTTAAAATATAATCGTAATTTTTATAAATATTTTTATATGCAAAAATGTAATTAGCTCTGTTCATTTCGCTTTCACCATCTCCTATTCCAACTGATATTTCGGCATTTTCATCAAATTTTTTTTCAAAATCGCCATCCATTAAAAATGATTTAAAATTGAGTTTAAATTTTGAGGCAATTTTTTTTGAAATTTTAACATCAAAACTTTCTTTTATTCCATAACTGTAAAAGAATTTGTCTTTTAAATTTCCGTTAAGCAATGCCAGATTTGTTCTTGAATCGTATCCGCCGGTTAAAGCAAAGGCTGTTTTTTCTGAATTTTCGGCATACATTTTAATATTTTGCTTCAATATTTTTTCTATACTGATAATTGATGCTTTTTTATCTAAAACAGGCGTTAAATTATTATAATGATCAAAAATATTCCAATAGTTTTTAATGCTAATTTGATTATCAGAATATTTTAAATGTGAGCCGGAATCTAAAACTTTAACATTTTCGATAAATGTATCGTTATTTAAATCGAAATCGAACAAATAGTATTCTAATAATGATTTTTGATTAAGTTTAGAAAAATAGTTTTCGGAATATTTTGGAAAAACTGATAATGAATTCGTAATCAGCAGTTTATCGTTAATTTTAGCGTAATATACCTTACGTAAATTAAATTCATCAGTAAAAATATTTAATATTTTTTTTTCTTTTTCGAATATTAAAACAGAATACGAACCTTTTATGAATTTTGTAATTTCACTTTGATATTTATTATAAAAATCAGCAATATTTTCGGCAAATAATCTCTTTTTTTCAGAATTTTCAGAATTGTTTATCCTTGTAAAACAATATCCAAAAATTAAAACAATATATTTTTCATTTTCAAAAACAGAATTTGTATTGGAATGCTTAGTTAAATATACAAATTTTGAGTTTTCGGATTCTATTATGTTTGTATTAAAATTTAATTTTTTATAAACATCAATAGAATTAAAAATTTCATTGTTTAACTCTGATTTAGAGTTAATTGTATTAATTTCGGCAATAAAATCAAACATAATTTTATTTTTTTAAATTCGTTTTTTAATTTCTTTTGCAGGAATACCAGCAACAACAGTATAAGGCTCGATATCTTTTGTAACAACAGAGCCTGAACCAACGATTGCTCCATCGCCAATTTTAACGCCCGGCAAAACCACAACATTAGCGCCAAGCCAAACATCGTTTCCAATAATTATGTCTTTTTCGAATGGCGGATAAGAGCGAATAATGTTTCTTCCTTTCACGTCGTACTTTGAAGCAATAATTGTAACTCCAGGACCTGTTAAACAATCTTTTCCAATAATAACTTTAGCATTATCTCCTGCCCAAATCATACAATTTCGGTTAATATTGCTTCTATCTCCAATTGTTATATTTTCTGGATGATTAAATCTGGCTGAAGCGCTTATTGGTGTTGATTTTCCTCTGTTCATTACACGCAGAGCATAAGCGTTTTCCAAAGTAAGTTCGGCAAGAAAATCAAATGCTTGTCGCCAAAAAATACCTGTCAGCATATTTCCTAATACTCTCAATATCAGCTTAATCTTTTTCATTTAATTTTTTTTTATTCTAAAATCAGTATTCGTCTATCGATATTCGATATTAAAAATTGAATAATGAATATTGAATATTGATTAACGATTTTTAATTTGTTTTTTCTTCTAAAATCAGTATTCGTTTAT
>JAFGWC010000134.1 GCA_016937695.1 Bacteroidales bacterium | reverse complement strand
CGAAATTTATTATCCACCAAAAGGCAGATTTTGGGCTTTTGCACCAAAAAGAATTAAAGAATGGACAAAAAGTGGAAAATTAGTATTTCCAAAAACATCAGGAAAAAGATTTTTACTTAAAAAATATTTAAAAGAGCTTAAAAGCTATAAAAAACCAACCAGTTCAATTATTAAAAATATTTTAACATTGCATGGAACAAAAGAATTAAAAGAAATTTTTGACGCCGGAAGTCCTTTTAAATATGCAAAACCAACATCGTTAATACAATTTTTAATCGAGCAATGCACTGAAAATCAAGATATTGTAATGGATTTTTTTGCCGGCTCAGGCACAACAGCTCATGCTGTTTTAAAAAGTAATATTGAAAGCGGAATTAAAAAAAGTTTTATAATTGTTCAAATTCCAAAGCAAATTACCGAAAATTCGACTATTTTTAAATCAGGATATAAAAAAATTACAGATATTACCGAAAAAAGAATAAATTCTGTTATTGACAGTTATTTAAACAGTTTTGATAATAAAAACAACGCTTTTGACTTAAATTACAAATACTATAAAATCATATAAAAAATGTACAAAACCGATAGTTATTTTACAAATTTTGTTCACAACAATATTGCTATTCCTTTAATTTACAACTATTTAGATTGGCATGAAATAAAATTTGATAAAGAAAATACAGAACTTTGCGATATTAAAAAAGAAGTTGATTATGTTTTTGAAAATACAAATGGCAAACAAATAAAAATACAGGAAAGATTCAGAGATAAAAAATACAAAAACTTTAACGATTTTACTTTGAAATATAAACAAGAAGAAGTTAATAAAATTGATGCAGATTATTTAACATATGGAATTACTAATATTGCTAAAGAAAACACAAATCAAAACCAAGATTTAGATTTCATAAAATTTGCAATTATTAATCTTAAAAATCTTTTCGAAAAAATAGAAAACAAGCAAATTATTTTAAAAACCGATATTAAAAAATCAGTAATCGAAAATAAAATAATGTATGTTCCAATTTTAACAAACGTAGATAAAAGCTCAAGTTTTGTAGCTTTTGACATTAAATTATTAAACGAACTAACTAATAATCAAGAAATTATAATAATTCAAAAAGGTTTTTATTAAATCTAAAATCATCAATTTTTATAATAATTTAAATATTCTTAATACTTTTGAAAAAATCTAAAAACAATAAAAATGAAAAAAGTAATAAATACAGAAAAAGCACCAAAAGCTCTCGGACCATACAGTCAGGCTATTTTAAGCGGAAACACATTATATATTTCGGGTCAGGTACCAATAAATTCTGAAACTGGAAAAATTGTTGAAGGTGGAATAACAGAGCAAACCGAACAAGTAATGAAAAACATAGCTGCAATTCTTGAAGAAGCAGGTTTTTCTTTTTCTGAAGTAGTAAAATCAACTTGTTTACTTTCTGATATGAAAAACTTTGCTGCAATGAATGAAGTTTATGGAAAATATTATTCCGAAAATCCACCAGCAAGAGCAGCTTTTGCTGTAAAAGAACTTCCGTTAAGCGTAATGGTTGAAATTGAAACTATTGCCGTAAAATAATGTAAATCAAATACATACATACAAATTAATTTATTTGCAAATTATAAAAAAGCCTCATTATCTTTAATGTGGCTTTTTTATAGAAATAAATTAAACCCGAATTATTGCCACAGTTTTTAAACAATTCTTATAAAAAAAATCGTAATTTTAAGTTTCTACATTTGATATCAAATATGAATAAAAATGAACAAAGCAATTATAATTTTATTAATTCTGCTTTACGGAATTAAAATTCAAAGTCAAACAAATTATACGCAAACAATTAGAGGAACAGTAATTGATGCCACTTCAAAAAGCCCGATAACAGGCGCAAACATTGTTTTGTTAAATACAAATCCATTAATTGGCGATGTTTCAAATACTCAAGGCGAATTTACAATTAAAAACGTAGCTCTTGGAAAATACAATATTAGTGTTGGTTTTATTGGATATAAACCTGTTTTTTTAAGAAATTTATCAGTAAAATCAGGAAAAGAGCTGATTTTGAATATCGAAATGGAAGAAATGGTTATTACAACCGAAGAAGTTATTGTAAAAGCTTATGGTAGAAAAGATAAAGCGATAAACGAAATGGCCAAAATCAGCGCGCGCTCTTTTACTGTTGAAGAAACCGAAAGATACGCCGGCACTTGGTTTGATCCGGCGCGAATGGCAGCTAATTATGCAGGAGTTATGGCTGTTGGCGACCAAAGAAATGATATTATTATTAGAGGAAATTCGCCTTTAGGCTTACTTTGGCAACTCGAAAATATAAATATTCCAAATCCAAATCATTTTGGCACTTTAGGAACAACCGGCGGACCAATAAATATTTTAAATAACAATTTATTAGATAATTCTGATTTTTTTACTGGCGCATTTCCTGCAGAATATGGAAATGCTCTTTCGGGAGTATTTGATTTGAATATGAGAAACGGGAATAATAAAAAACACGAATATGTTTTACAAGTTGGAATGAATGGATTTGAAATTGGCGCCGAAGGTCCTTTTAAAAACAGCTCAAACTCTTCATTTATAATTAATTACAGATATTCTACTTTAGCAATTTTTGATGCTTTAGGAATAAATTTCGGTGTATCAGGAATTCCTCAATATCAGGATTTATCATTTAAAATAAACATTCCGGGAACTAAATTAGGGCGATTTTCAATTTTTGGAGTTGGGGGAATTAGTTTTATCGAAATTTTAAATAAAGATAAAAAAGAAAACGATTGGTCTTTCGGTCATGAAAAGTTGGATATAAAGTTTGGCTCTGATATGGGCGTTTTAGGAATATCCAACTTATATTTTTTTAATGAAAATTCAAGATTAAAAACCACAATTGCAGCTTCAATTGCAAAATCATCGGCAAAAGCCGATTCTGCATTTATTAATTTACCTTCTTTTAACTATTACGGCGATAAATCTTCCGAAATAAAATACTCATTATCAACTAAATACACACAAAAAATAAACGCAAAAAATAATTACAGCATTGGCCTTTTAATCGACAAATTTGACGTTTCGTACAAAGACAGCGTTCTTATTTATGATTATTCATATCGAAATTTAACCGAAACAAACAATGAAAATATCTTTCTTATTCAGTCTTTTGCACAATTTCAGCATAAATTTACCGATAATTTAACTTTATACACAGGTTTGCATTTTCAGGATTTTACATTAAACCAAAGTAAAACTATTGAACCGCGAGCAAGTATAAATTGGAACATAAATACAAAACACTCTGTTAGTGCAGGATTTGGAATGCACAGCCAATTACAGCCTCGATTATTTTATTTTCACGAAAGTTTATTAGCCGACAGCTCAAAAATAAAAACAAACTATAATCTTGATTTTTCAAAAAGCAATCAATTTATTTTTTCATACGATTACTTGATAACTAATAACTTACGATTAAAAATTGAATCATATTATCAATATTTATACAATATTCCTGTCGAAAAAAATCATTCGTATTATTCTATTATTAACTATGGAAATGAGTTTTACAACACACGAGAAGATAGCCTTACAAACAAAGGAACAGGAAAAAATTACGGAATTGAACTTACATTTGAAAAATTTTTAAGCAAAAACTATTATTTCCTGTTTACAGCTTCACTTTTCGATTCAAAATATAAAGGCAGCGATAATATTGAACGAAATACAATTTACAACAGCAATTTTGTATTAAATTTTTTAAGCGGCTATACTTTCGATATAGGCAAATACAATTCGCTTTCTGTTGATTTTAAAGTTGTTAGCGCCGGCGGAAAACATTACATTCCTGTAAATCTGGAACAATCAATTATTGTTGGACAAAAAATTTTAGATTACACAAAAGCTTACGAACCTGCTTATCCAAACTATTTTAGAATTGACGGAAGAGTTTCGTTTAAACTAAATCGTAAAAAATTTAATACCGAAATAGCTTTTGACCTTCAAAACCTAACACAGCATAAAAATATTTTGCTCGAAACATACGATATTGAAAGCGGAACTATAAAATACGATTATCAGCTTGGACTGTTTTGGGTGTTTTTGTTAAGATTTCAATTCTAAGAATCAAATTTACAAAATAAAATTAATCAATATAT
The DNA here is from genome assembly GCA_016937695.1 of Bacteroidales bacterium. Taxonomy (GTDB): domain Bacteria; phylum Bacteroidota; class Bacteroidia; order Bacteroidales; family NBLH01; genus NBLH01. The sequence continues at coordinate 3,361 of JAFGWC010000134.1, read as the reverse complement.
AATCCTTATTATCATATATTTATACAATAAAATTATTATAATTATAAAATTAAAAAAAAATAAAATAAAATTTTCTTTAGAATTATTCTAAATAACATTGTTCAATACAAAATTTTATTTAATTTTGGACTTAAATTTTAACATCTAATATTATGATTTGTGCAGACACAAAAGATACTGTAAAACAAGTTTTTACTGATTATCTAGAAAAAATGGGGCATAGAAAAACTCCTGAAAGGTTTGCTATTCTTGACGAAATATACTCCAGAGACGGCCATTTTGATATTGAATCGCTATATATTTACATGAAAAACAAAAATTATAGAGTTAGTCGCGCTACACTTTATAATACCATTGAACTTTTACTTGATTGTAATTTGGTTTTAAAACATCAATTTGGTAAAAATATAGCTCAATTCGAAAAAGCTTACGAATGCCGTCAACACGACCATTTAATATGCACCGAATGCGGAAAAGTTGTTGAATTTTGCGATCCTAGAATTCATGAAATTCAAACTACTGCTGCAGAATTAATGCATTTCCATGTATCTTATCATTCTTTATATTTTTATGGCCTTTGTGATGAATGTGCCAAAAACCATAAACATTAACAATATAAATATCAGCAGATTAAACTAAAACAGATATAAATTAATTTTGTTGATATTTTTATTAATTAATTGCAAAATAATATGATTATACCGTTTTTTAATTAAACTATTATTTTTTAAATTATTACTTTGCTCTTTTTACACACAAAATTTTATATTTTCATTAACAATTTGATTAATATTTAAAATCAAATACAAAATCCATTTCATTTTTTTATAAAAAAGAAATAAATTTTAAATTTTATCATATAATCTTTCAATTATTTTTAGATTTGTAGATAAAATTTTATTTAAAGTGATAAGTTTAAATTATAGATTTATCATTATTTTTGATGCTTACAAAACAATTTAAAAATGAATATGGATATTTTATTGGGACTCCAATGGGGCGACGAAGGAAAAGGTAAAATAGTTGATGTTTTAAGTCCTGATTACGACCTTATTGCAAGATTTCAAGGCGGACCAAATGCCGGACATTCTCTTGAATTTGAGGATTTTAAACACGTTTTGCACTCTATTCCTTCAGGTATTTTCAGAGATAATACTATAAACCTTATTGGTAACGGAGTTGTTTTAGATCCTTTAATTTTTATGGATGAAATAGATAAAATTGAAGAAATAAAACCCGATGCATTAAAAAGATTATTCATTTCGAAAAAAGCACATTTAATTTTACCAACTCATAAATTACTTGACGCAGCTTCTGAAGCGGCAAAAGGAATTACAAAAATAGGTTCTACATTAAAAGGAATTGGCCCAACTTATATGGACAAAACCGGTAGAAATGGATTAAGAGTTGGTGATATTTTAGAAGATAATTTTCTTGAAAAATACGATTTTCTTAAAAATAAACATCTACAAATGTTAAAACAATACGATTTTGATTTTAACTATTTAGAAGATGAAGAAGATTGGTTTGAAGGAATTGAATTAATGAAAAAGTTTAAACTTGTTGATGGCGAATATTATATAAACGATGCTTTAAATGATAATAAAAAAGTGCTTGCCGAAGGCGCACAAGGAACTTTGCTTGATATTGAGTTCGGTTCTTATCCTTTTGTAACATCATCAAATACAGTTAGTTCAGGTGCAAACATTGGTTTAGGAGTTGCACCAAACAGAGTTGGAAAAATTTACGGAATTTTTAAATCATATTGCACAAGAGTTGGAAGCGGACCGTTTCCTACCGAACTTTTTGACCAAAACGGCAAATATCTTCAAACAAAAGGGCATGAATTTGGTGCTACAACAGGCCGAGAAAGAAGATGCGGATGGATGGATTTGCCTGCGCTTAAATATGCTATTATGCTTAACGGTGTTACCGATTTAATAATGACTAAAGCTGATGTTTTATCGGGATTAGAAACTTTTAAAGTAGCTGTTGCTTACGATATTAAAGGACAACAAACAACAAATGTTCCGTTTGAGTTTAATCAAAACATTAAACCTGTTTTAAAAGAGTTTAAAGGTTGGAAAACTGATTTATCCGGTATTGATTTGTACGATAAATTACCACAAGAACTTAAAGATTATATAAGTTTTATTGAAAAAGAAACAAATGTTCCGGTAAATATAATTTCTGTTGGCGCCGATAGAAAAGAAACTATCATAAGAAAATAAAAAAACTTGAAAAAAACAGCAGTAATATTTGGTTCTACAGGATTAATAGGTAAAAATCTGCTATTTCAACTTATTGATGATGAAAGATATAGTAAGATTTTTGTTTTTAACAGAAAACATCTAAACATAAATATCAGTAAAGTTGAAGAAATTATTGTTACTGATTTTGAAAATATTGACGAATTTACATTTAAGCAAACGCCTGACGAAATTTATTGCTGCATTGGCACAACAATTAATAAGGCTAAAACAAAAACTGCTTTTACTTTTGTTGATTATCAAATACCTGTTAAAATTGCCAAGCTTGCCGAAAATAAAAATATCAGTAAATTATTAATTGTTTCGTCAATTGGTGCAAATGAAAAAAGCAATAACTTTTATTTGCAAACAAAAGGGAAAATGGAACAAGCTGTTGTTAAATTTTCTATTGAAAGTGTTCATTTTTTTAGGCCTTCGATGCTTTTAGGTAAACGCAATGAAACAAGAATTGCCGAAGGTATTGGCCAAATATTTATGAAAATTTTCGGGTTTTTACTTATTGGTAAAATAAAAAAGTACAAAGCCATAAAAGCAGAAACAGTTGCTAAAGCAATGATAAATGTTGCTAACTTAAATACCGGCTTAAATACAAAAAAAGATTTTATTGAATCGGATAAAATATTTGAATTAGCGAAATAAAACATTTTGGAAAACATTTTACATCTAACAAATGATGGTTCGCACACAATTTACTCAAAAATAACAGAAGAAAACTATCATTCTGATAACGGAGCTATTAGTGAATCTAATCATGTATTTATTAAAAACGGACTTGCCGGAATAAATAAAACGGAAATAAGCATTCTTGAAATTGGTTTTGGAACCGGCTTAAATGCTTTTTTAAGTATGCTGTATGCTTTTGAAAATAATTTAAACATTACTTATACTTCTATCGAAAAATATCCGCTTAAGCTTGATTTAGTTGAAAAACTAAATTATGCCCAAATGCTTAATGCTGATAAAAACCTTTTTTTGAGCTTACATAATTCTGATTGGGGAAAAACTGTTTCGATAAATAAGGCGTTTAAGATTTGTAAAATAAATGCCGACTTAGAAAATTACTTGTATAATGCTGATTTTAATGCTGATTT
>JAFGWC010000026.1 GCA_016937695.1 Bacteroidales bacterium | reverse complement strand
ATCAATTATCGAGAAAGAAAAAATTAAAATTTTAGTTTCTGAAGAAAAAATAGCTTGGATAATTGGTTATAGAACAGATAATAGATTTAAAATTACAGAAAAAACAAAAAAGATTATAGAATTTGATTTAATTAAAAGTAGCTAAATAAAAAATCACAAAATCATAAACGAATTAATTAACAATTTTCAATTAATCCTTTCATTATTTCATTAAATAATAGAAAAATTGTAAAGTTTGCAGAAAAATGTATATTTTTATCCTTGTTTTAAAAATAAACCAAAAAATATATTTCAATGAAACAGCTTTGGCAAAAACTTTTAACTACTTTACTGCTAATTTTATTTGTATTTCCCGCATTTTCACAAACAATTTTTAAAGAAGCGCTGAGCCCAAGAAATGCAAATTATGATATTAGTGCTAAATTAAATCCGGAAAAGAAAATTGTAAATGGTAAAATGCAGCTTAATTGGATAAATATTACAAACGATACAATTACCGAATTACAATTTCATTTGTATTTAAATGCATTTAAAAATACAGGTTCTACGTTTATGACAGAGTCAGGCGGCTCATTTAGAGGCAGTTCTGCCGGCGGAGATGAATTAGCTTGGGGTTGGATTGATATTTTATCTATGCGACAAAAAGATGGTTATGACTTAACAAAAAATATTGAGTTTATAAGACCAGATGATGGAAATGAAAACGACCAAACTGTTATCAGAGTGCAACTTAACGATAGTATTTTGCCCGGAAAAAGTATTGATTTAGATATTGATTTTACATCAAAACTTCCAAAAATATTTGCCAGAACAGGATATTCAGACAATTACTTTCTAGTGGGCCAGTGGTTTCCTAAAATTGCAGTTTACGAGCCAGCCGGAATGCGTTTTGCTAAAAAAGGCGGATGGAATTGTCATCAATTCCATGCAAATTCAGAGTTTTATGCCGATTATGGAGTTTATAATGTAAATATCACATTACCAAAAGATTACGTTGTTGGCGCAACAGGAATTTTAGCAGAAGAAAAAATAAACGGAAACGAAAAAACCATTAAATATCACGCCGAAGACGTTATTGATTTTGTTTGGACTGCTTCTGAAAAATTTATAGAAGTAAAACAAGATTGGAAACATGTAAAAATCAGACTTTTAATACAGCCGGAACATAAAAATTTAGCAAAAAGACATATAGAATCGGTGATTGCAGCATTAGAATATTTCGAAAAACATTTAGGCGAATATCCTTATCCAAATTTAACAATAGTTGATCCGCCATTTAGAGGAGCTCAATCCGGCGGAATGGAATATCCAACATTTATAACAGCCGGAAGTTTTGCAAATATGCCAAACGAAATGCGATTAATAGAAAATGTAACAATACATGAGTTTGGACATCAGTACTTTATGAACATTTTAGCTACAAACGAATTTGAAGAAGCCTGGATGGACGAAGGCATGAATACATATTTCGAAACCCGAATTATGGACGCAACTTATGGCGAAAAAACTGCATTTTTAGGTTTTTCTAATTTTCATATTGGCGATTTAGAATACCAAAGATTGGGATACGTTCATAACAATTCAAGAAATATTGCAGAAAGTTTCAGATTTGCTTGGGATTATCCTTATGGCGGATATGGAATAAACAGCTACAATAAACCTGCAACATTTTTAAATACTTTACAAAGAATTGTTGGCAACGAATGTATGGATGATATTATGAAAACATACTACAAAAGATGGAAATTTAAACATCCTTCAACAAACGATTTTATTGCAATTGTTAACGAAATAGTTACAAAACATCATGCCGATAAATTTGGACCAAATATGAACTGGTTTTTCGATCAAGTGCTTTATAGTTCAAATATTTGTGATTACGAATTAAGTAGAATATCAAATAAAGAAATAGAATCAATAAAAGGTTTAGTTGATAAAAATGGAGATAAAAAGCTGATTACTAATAATTTAAAAGATTCAGCAACATCATACGAAAATAAAGTTATAATAAAACGACTTGGCGAACTAACAATGCCTGTAGAAATTTTAATTCATTTCGAAAATGGGAGAGAAGTTACTAAATATTGGGACGGAAAAGAAAGAGCAATTGAATTTAAATTTAAAAGCGGCTCAAAAATAGATTGGGCAAAAATAGATCCTGAAAATAAAATTTTAATCGATGTTAATCTGGCAAATAATTCATATAAGATAAATAAAGAAACCAAACCAATAAAAAAATATACAGTTAAATTTTTATTTTGGCTTCAAAATATAATACAAAGTATAATTTGGTTTGTGTAAATTAAATGGTTGAATTGCTAAATTGTTATATTGTTAATTAATTTTATGGAAAAAAATATTTACAACTAAATGATATAGCAGCTTACAAAATTTCATTTAATTTATCAAATTATGTTTGGGAAATTGTAATTAATTGGGATTATTTCAGTAAGGAAACAGTTGGAAAACAATTCGTTAGAGCTGTTGATAGTATTTCTGCTAATTTAGCTGAAGGCTTCCGTAGATATGGGAAAAAAGACAAAATAAAGTTTTACAGATATAGTTTTGGTTCTTTAAAAGAAAGTTTCGAATGGAATGAAAAATCTAAAAAAAGAGATTTGCTTTTAAAATATCAATATGAATATATTTTTACTGAATTAGACAAGTTGCCTAAAGAGATTAATAAAATATACAAATGAAAAGCTGCACTTTTAAGATTTTCATAATTGAGATTAAAAAAATAGCAATTGAACAATTTAATTATTTAACATATAACAATTTAACAATTTAAAAGATGAATATTCCAAAAGCATATATAGGAGGTTTTAGACAAGCATTTCGTTCGCCAAGAATGATTTTAATTCTTTATTTTGCAAACATTTTAACAGCCTTAATTTTAGCTTTACCGTTTATGGGATTTTTAAAAAGCGGATTTGCTAATTCAGATATTATTTCAAATCTTATTAATGATTTTGATTTTACTGCATTTTCTAATCTTTTTTATTATCATGGCGATGGAATAAAAGCAATTTTAGGCGGAATAAAATGGCTTATTTTAATATATTTTGTAATAAGCATTTTTTTAACAGGCGGAATTTTAAGAACATTAAATAAAGAAAAATTTACAACCAGCAATTTCTTTGCAGGAGCAGCATATAATTTTTTCAGATTTTTAGGCTTAAACCTTATTATGATTGCAGTTCAGATAATTTTCATTTTAATTGTGTACATTCCAATGACATTTATAATGAAACATTTTTCTGCAACAGTAAGCTCCGAAATTACACTTTATTATATATTTTTCTCAGCTTTTACACTTCATCTTTTATTTTTTCTATTTATCTCAATGATAGGAGATTACGCCAAGTTTTATTTAGTTCTAGAAAATAGTTTTAATATATTTAAAGGATTTTGGAAAGGAGTAAAATATGTATTTCAAAATTTCTTAAAAACTTACGTTCTTTATCTTATTTTACTGTTTCTACCGGCAGTTGTTATGTACTTGTACATTTATATCGAAAAAGATATAAAAATGGCAACAGAAATTGGTATTTTAATTGTATTCCTTTTGCAGCAAGCTTTTATTCTTCTTCGCGTTATATTAAGAATTTGGATATTATCATCTCAATTAAAGTTATATACAGCCGATTTTATAAAATCAGAAAATGTACAACAATTAGTTATGGATGTAGAAACAAAAAAACTTGAGGAAAAAAAGCCCGAAAAAATTACTGAAACAAAAAATACAGAAGAAAAAGCAACAGAAAAAAAATATCAAATTGATTTTGATAAAACATTTGCAACAAAAAAGCCAACAGAAAAAGTATTAAGCGAAACAGAAATGTTGGAAAAAACAGAACAAGAAAACAGTGAAATAGAAACATCTGAAAGTCAGCAAGATAATATAAATGAAGATAAAAAAACAGATGAAAGAAAAGATGATGATTTAATTGAATTAGATTTATAAAAAAAATAAAATTTTCATTGTTTAAAGTAAATATTTAATAAAAAGCCTATGGCAACAATTATTTCAATAATCAATTATAAAGGTGGAACCGGAAAAACAACAACAACTCTAAATTTTGGCGCAGCATTGGCAAAAAAACGGAAAAAAGTTTTATTGCTCGATTTCGACAGTCAGTGTAATTTATCACTTTCTACAGGTGTTAAAAACTCAGAGAAACACCTTGGACACGTTTTAGCAAAAAAAGCAACTATTGAAGATGTTATTATAAAACAAGATTTATATTCAATAGTGCCATCAACACAAGAATTAATTGATTATGAATTTGCAATAAATAATGAACCTGGCAGAGAATTTATTGCAAAAGAATTTCTTGAACCAATTCAAGATTTATATGATTATATATTAATTGATTGTCCGCCAAGTTTAGGCACATTATCCATAAATTCTCTAGTTGCTGCCGATTATTTTATTGTGCCAATGCAGCCCGAAAACTTTGCATTTATAGGACTTGATCATCTTATAGGCGCAACAATGAAAGTGAAAAATAGAATGAATCCTAAATTAGAACTTGCCGGAATATTATTTGTGAAATTTGCATACAGAACAAAATTTGCACAAGCAATACTGGCCAATATTTTGTCTGATGATAATTTAAAAGACAAACTATTTGAATCGTATATAAGGCAGGATATTTCTGTTATGGAATCGCCGGCTTTTCATAAAAATATTTTTGAATATGCACCACATTCGAGAGGAGCGAAAGATTTTAAAAATTTTGCTAACGAATTTATAAAGATATATGGCTAAAGAAAAGAAAAAACTTAGTGAAATTAGAGATGCTCTTTTTTCAAATACTTCTTTTTTAAACGATGATAATAAAGATAATATTTCTGCAAAAAAAACGAATGATGCTGAAATACAGGCTGAACTATCTGATAATTTTATTGAAATTGATAAACAAACATTAGCTAAATTAAAGCTTTTAGCCAATTATCATAATCAAAACTATAAAGACCTTATAGATGAAGCATTAGCTCATTATTTAAGAATAAAAAAACTTGACCTTGATGAAGCTTTAAAAAATATAGTAGTTGGTAATGCAGAAGATGAATAAACATTTCAAAATCAACTATGTTTAAATTTAAAACCAATGTTGTTGATATTAAAGAAAACCATATTTAATATATTTATAAAATTATCAAACCTTTTTGACATACTTTATAATCTTTGGGAAAGTAAGAAATCACTACGATTTATAGGCAGTGTAATTGTATTTTCATATGTTTTTACATTAATTTTAATACAATTTAAACAATGGGAAATACTTCCTGAATTTTTATCAAATTATATCCCATCAAATCATTTTTATGCAATTGAAGTAGCTTTCACATTTTTACTAATTGTGGAAATACTTGGGATGATTTTCGTTTTATCTCATTCAGTTTCTGAATCAGTAGCAAAGCAATTTGAAATATTTTCATTAATTCTTTTAAGACAAGCTTTTAAAGATTTTGGAGAATTTTCAGAACCTTTTATTTGGTCAGAAAATATTGAACAAGTAATAAAAATGCTTTCCGATACATTTGGTGCTTTAATTATTTTTATTGTAATTCTGTATTTTAAAAGAATGCAAAAGCATATTAAGATTACTTGCAGTGATGAAGATCAGGGAAGATTTGACTTTGTAAAAAAAATCCTTTCTGTTTTAATGATTTTCACATTTGCTTTTGCCGGTATTTATTCAATATATGCAAATATAATATTATCTCAAGAAATTCATTTTTTTAAAGCATTTTATACAGCATTAATTTTTACTGATATTTTAATTGTCTTAATATCAATAAGATACAGTCATTTATATATAATTGTTTTCAGAAATTCTGGATTTGCCTTAGCAACAGTTATTATAAGGCTAGCCTTAACTGCACCTCCATATATTAATATTTCTTTAGGTATTCTTGCATCTATTTTTATTTTAGGATTAAGCTATACATATAATAATTTTAGAGTTATTAAGTAATAATATCTACATATCAAGATAATTTTATACTAAATTTAGATTCTTTTTGATAAACAGCTCGTTTTTTAGGGTTAATAAGTCTGAAATTACTATAAAAATTGAACAAAATTTTATTATTTTGCAAATTCAATTTATCAAATAATATAATGGAAAGTTTATTTATTAATTCTACAAATCAAACCCCCGAAATTAATTTTAATCCAGAATCGGGTACATTTTATATTGAAGGTAAATCATTGCCTGATAATCCGATAGATTTTTACCAACCGGTTTTTGATTGGGCCAATAAATATTTTTATTCAGATGAAGTTCCTTTAGCTTTGACTTTGAATTTTAAACTTGAATACTACAATACAGCTTCATCCAAGCAAATTGCAAAACTATTCAAATTATTAGAGCAAAGTCCTGCAAGTGAGAACATTACAATTAAATGGTTTTATTTTGAAGAAGATACTGATATGCTTGAAGCAGGTGAAAGATACGAAATGCTTATAAAATTAGATTTTGAATTTGACACTTTTGACGAATAAAAAAGAGTTTAAAATTCTTTTTCTGAAATTGATATAGAACTGTTAATTTTAAAAATTTTAAAGCTGATTTTTATTTCATTTAATATTTTATCGAGCCTTTCTAAATTTGTATCAGTAATAAAAATTTGACCAAAATTATTATCCGCAACTAAACTAATTATTTGCTTAACACGCAAAGCATCTAATTTATCAAAAATATCATCGAAAAGTAAAATCGGTTTTATCTTGCTTATATTTTTAATATAATCGAACTGTGCTAGCTTTAAAGCAATTAAAAAGGACTTTTGCTGACCTTGTGATGCATTTTTCTTTAACGGATAAGAATTTAAAAGAAAAATTAAATCGTCTCTGTGTATACCAACACTTGTATATTGCAAAGTCCTGTCTTTTTCAAATGCTTCTGCAATTTGTATACTGCATTCATTATCTGATAGTTGAGATTTGTATATTAATTCAACAGTTTCTTTATCATCAGAAATAAAATTATAGTACTTTTGAAAAATTGGAATTATGTTTTTGATGTAATCTGTTCTTTTTTTGAAAATTATATTTGCTAAACTACACAATTGTTCATCCCAAACTTCAAAACTATCAATATCTGAAATTTTTTTGCCGCCAAACTGCTTTAACAACTGATTTCTTTGAGCTAAAACGCGATTATATTTTAACAAAGCATTTAAATAGTCTTTATCAAACTGTGAAACAATAATATCAACAAATTTCCTACGATCTTCGCTTCCGCTTAAAATTAAATTACTATCGTAAGGCGAAATAGTTACCAAAGGAATTAATCCAATATGGTCTGATAAACGCTCATACTCTTTATTATTGCGTTTAAAACTCTTTTTTTTTCCTTTTTTAAATCCGCATGAAATCTGTTCGGTAAAATCATCAAATTGATACAGACCTTTAATCATAAAAAAATCATTTTCATATCTAATATTCTGACTATCAATAGGATTTAACCAACTTTTACAAAAAGAAAGATAATAAATTGAATCAAGTATATTTGTTTTTCCAACACCGTTGTTTCCAATAAAACAATTTATTTTTGCTGAAAAATCTAAATTTAAAGATTCAAAATTTCGATAATTTAATAATGAAAGTGATTTTAAATTCATGAGTGCAAAAGTATCAATTTTATGTTATTTTTATAAAAAATATAATTTTATTGTAATAACTTAAATCCGCAAGTCTATATTTAAGTAGCTGATAGTCATCGTATCAATTGTTTAAAAAAAGTGTAGAAAATTTGCTGATATTTTAAAGTTAATTAACTGATTGATACGATGACTTGCGGATTTTAATTGTAAAAATTTAAGATTTTGCAAATATTGATAAAAATTATCGTAATGCATTTATTATTAGATGCTTGCGAAGTTTTATTTTCAATTTTTCAAAATCTTATATAAAAACAGTTTGTTGAATTAAATTATATAAATTTAAAGATATTTATTATATTGCCTTTGATAATTTAAAACTACTAATATGAAAAACTATGAAAAAAACTTTAACATTTTTATTCATTAATTTTATTTTTGTGATGACATTAAGTGCGCAAACAATAACTATCAGCAGTGTTCCCGGAACAGTAGAAGAATTTATAACTTTAAGAAATCAACAAGCAACAACTCCTGAAGGAGGCGCAGCATTGTTTATGTTAGCATTAAAAATTTATAACGATTATCCTGAACTAGGGCAACAATGCCTAGTATTATCAGTTGATAAAAATTTACTTTGGGAAGGCGATGTTTATAAAGGATATTCTTTAAGTAAGTCTGATATTAGTCTGATTGACAGACAATTTGCAGGAAATAATAAAATAGCTGATGCATATATTAAAGGTGGAAATCCTGAGAATAGTTATTCAGTTAAACTGCCTTATGTTTATGAATTTACAAACAATGCATATAGTGGCGATAAATCACATGGCGAGTTTAAAGTATTTGTGAAATGCTATGGTGCAGATTCGCCAAGACCTATAAATATGAGAAAAAATGACAAAGGAATATGGAAAGCTGCCTCGTGGAGTAGTATTTTAGTTGGCGTAAAAGTTCCGCCGGCAAGCGATGATTTATAAAATCAGTTAAATAGCTAAATTGTTATATTGTTGATTTTTTACTATATAACAATTTAGTTTTTATATATACAAAAATTAAAATCTATGTTAATAATACTATCTCCTGCAAAAAAACTTAATTTTGAAAAACCATCAAAAGCTATAGAATTTTCTCAACCAAAATTAACCGAACATTCGCAACTACTTATAAATGAGCTAAGAAGCTATAAAATTGACGATTTAGCAAATTTAATGAGAGTTAGTATATCAATAGCAGAACTTAATTTTGAAAGATTTTTTAAATGGAATTTGCCATTCGATATAAATAACTCAAAACAAGCGATTTCTGCATTTACAGGTCAGGCTTATTTGGGTTTAAAATCTGAAACCTTTAGCGAAAAAGATTATAATTATGCTCAAAAACACTTGCGAATTTTATCAGGACTTTATGGAGTTTTGCGTCCGCTGGATTTAATACAGGCTTATAGACTTGAAATGGGAACAAAATTGCAAAATAAAAGAGGCAATAATTTATACGAATTTTGGGGAGATATTGTTACAAACGAGCTAAATATGGCAATTAAAGAAACTGGAAACAAAATACTTGTAAATTTGGCTTCATCGGAATATTCAAAAGTTATAAATCCAAAAGTTTTAGATGCAGAGATTATTACACCAATTTTTAAAGACGAAAAAAACGGAACATACAAAGTAATAAGTGTTTACGCGAAAACAGCCAGAGGTTTAATGAGCAGATTTATAATCAAAAATCAAATCAATAACCCAAATGATTTGTCGGCTTTTAATTACGAAAGATATGCTTATAATGCAAAAATGTCTGATAAAAATAATATTGTTTTTACAAGATAAAATTAGCTGAAATATATGAACTATTTAGTTTAGATTTTGTTTGATATTTTAAATATATTTTTCGCAAATATTTAGTAATTAAGAATAATATAAGTTCCTTTTAATTATCAATTAGTAATTACTAATTACCAGTAAATTGATGCAAAACAAATAGTATTAAGCATCACAGCAATTTTAATAAACAGAGCTATTAGAATTTTCTGTAATCTGCTGATTATTAATGCATTACTTGTACATTTGTTCTCTTAATTCATCAATTTTTTCACTGGAAATATAATCATCATAATCCATTTGTTTATCAATAATTCCGTTAGGCGTTAATTCTATAACTCTATTAGAAACAGTTTGAATAAATTCATGGTCGTGAGAAGCAAGCAAAATATTTCCTTTAAATTTAGTAAGTGTATTGTTAAATGCTTGAATAGATTCCAAATCAAGATGATTTGTTGGAGTATCCAAAATCAAAACATTAGCGTTTTTAAGCATCATTTTAGAAATCATACATCTCATTTTTTCACCACCAGACAATACATTAGCTTTTTTGAAAATTTCTTCTCCAGAGAATAACATTTTTCCTAAATATCCTCTCAAAAATTGTTCATGAGTATCATCAGAAAATTGAGCCAACCAGTCAATTAAATTTAAATTATTTTCAAAAAAATCAGCATTTTCAAGTGGGAGATAAGCAGTACTAATTGTTTGTCCCCAATCAAAAGTTCCTGAATCTGCATAATCTTTACCTTCAAGTATTTCAAATAATGTGGTCATTGCTCTTGTATCTCTAGAAAGAAAAACAATTTTATCCTCTTTTTCGATGTTAAAAGTAAGTTCTTTAAAAATAGTTTTGCCATCAATAGTTTTGCTTAAACCTTTAACTTCCAGTATATTATTTCCAGGATTTCTTTCAGGAGTAAAAATAATTCCTGGATATTTTCTTGTAGAAGGCGTAATTTCCTCAATATTAAGCTTTTCTATCATTTTTTTTCTGCTGGTAGTTTGTTTAGATTTTGCAACATTTGCGCTAAATCTAGCAATAAACTCTTTAAGTTCGGCTTTTTTCTCTTCTGCTTTTTTATTTTGAGAAAGCATTTGTCTTAGTGCTAATTGGCTTGATTCGTACCAAAAGCTATAATTTCCGGCAAAAAGCTGAACTTTGCTAAAATCAATATCAAGTGTATGTGTACATATTGAATCAAGAAAGTGCCTATCGTGAGAAACAACAAGTACAGTATTTTCAAAATTTGTTAAATAATTTTCTAACCATTTAACCGTTTCAAGATCTAAATCATTTGTCGGCTCATCTAATAATAAATTATCAGGTTTACCAAATAAAGCACGAGCCAATAAAACCTTAACTTTTTCTTTTCCTGTAAGCTCTTTCATTAAGCTATTATGCAAATTTTCTTTAATTCCTAATCCGCTAAGCAAAATAGAAGCGTCACTTTCTGCATTCCAACCATCTAATTCGGCAAAAATTTCTTCTAAATCGGCAGCTTTTAAACCGTCTGCTTCAGTAAAATCAGCTTTAGCGTATAACGCATCTTTTTCGTGCAAAATATTCCAAAGTTTTTCGTGACCCATTAAAACTGTGTTTAAAACAGTAAATTCATTAAATTCGTAATGATCTTGTTTTAAAACCGAAAGTCTTTCGTCTTTACCAAAAGAAACATTGCCGGCTGTTGGATCTTCAGCGCCATATAAAAGTTTCAAAAAAGTAGATTTTCCGGCACCATTTGCACCAATTATTCCATAGCAGTTTCCTGCTGAAAATTTTAAATTAACTTCCTGAAAAAGAACCTTTTTGCCATACTGAATACCAAGATTTGAAACCGTAATCATTATTGAATTTATTTTAAAAGTTGAAAATTATACTCTGTAATATATTTACTATTTGGGGTCGCAAAAGTAAAGATTTATTTTAACAAAATCTATAATACACTTGTTTTTTAACTTATTATAACAATTTTATGTTATAAAAGACAAAATGAAAAAGATAAAAGTGTTTTTTTAATTTTAATTTTTAATTTTAATTTTTAAATTAAATTGATTTTTTTGTATTAAATTTAACTATAAAAATTAGTAAAATGCATATATTTTATACTCCTGATATTAAATTAAACAAATATATTTTAGATGAAGAAGAATCGAAACATTGTATTAGAGTTTTGAGATTAAAATTTGGAGATACTGTAAACCTAATTGATGGAGTTGGAGGTTTTTATACTGCAAGTATAGTAAGTGATAATCCAAAAAAATGCGAAGTGCTTGTAAACCAATTAATTAAAGAATACGAGAAACGAAATTATAAACTTACTGTTGCAATTGCACCAACAAAAAACATCGAACGCTTTGAATGGTTTTTAGAAAAATCAACAGAAATTGGAATAGATAAGTTTTTACCTTTACTAACTGAACAGTCTGAAAGAAAGGTGATTAAGTTAGATAGATTAAACAAAATGATTAATTCTGCAATTAAGCAGTCTATACAAGCTTACAGACCGGAAATTACTGATATGCTAAAATTTAAAGATTTAATAAATACTGATTTTAAAGGAAAAAAATTAATAGCTCACTGTTTCGACAACCAAAAGCCTTATTTAAAGGATGTTATCAGTAAAAATGAAGAAGTTTTGATATTAATTGGCCCTGAAGGAGATTTTACACTATCGGAAATTGAAATGGCAAAATCAAAAGGCTTTGAAGAAATAAGTTTAGGCGATACAAGATTACGAACAGAAACTGCCGGAATTGTTGCCGTAAATACAGTTGCAATAATTAATCAATAAAACTTAGCATATTAGAAATTGGTAATTAGTAATTTGTAATTAGTAATTGGTAACTAGAAATTAGAAATTAGAAATTGGTAACTAGAAATTAGTAATTGGTAATTAGTAATTGGTAATT
>JAFGWC010000025.1 GCA_016937695.1 Bacteroidales bacterium | reverse complement strand
TTGCGAGCATCTCCTTCTTTAAAATTAATTGAAATTCCTTTTTTTTTCGATACTGTTTTAGCTCTGTTTATTAAGTATCTTGATCTGTCTAAACCGGATAATTCAAAGTTTCCTCTTTCAGCCAGTTCTATTAAATGTCTGCCTTGTCCGCAAGCTAAATCTAAAAGTGAGTTTCCGTTTTGAATTCCTAATAATTCTGAAAACAAAGTTACTTCTGTTTTAGTAATTTGTGTATCTTCAACAACATCAGCATCTGTTTTTAAATAAATTGAGTTGAAAATTCTTTTCCACCAATCTGGGTTTAAGTGCTTTTCTAAATTATCTACAGGACCTTTTGTTATTGCAATTTTGGGTGTATGATTCTGAATGTTAGGATTTTTTGTTTTCATTATCTGATTTTTTTTTTGTTAATAAATTTGGACTAAATAAAAAATCTAAATGTATTGCAAATAGTGCATTTCATGCATATTTAAATAATTTGCTGATGTTTATTTTAAGCGAAGTT
Organism: Bacteroidales bacterium; assembly: GCA_016937695.1. Classification (GTDB taxonomy): domain Bacteria; phylum Bacteroidota; class Bacteroidia; order Bacteroidales; family NBLH01; genus NBLH01. The sequence continues at coordinate 26,692 of JAFGWC010000025.1, read as the reverse complement.
ATTGAAAAAATAAACATAGTTTATAAATATCAGCAATAAAATAACAAGATGCTGATTATAAGCTTGTTGCAAAGATGATTTGAGATGTTTTTTTCAAAAATATTTTTATGCGTCTTTTATTTCTTTTGAAAGCTTAAATGCGATAAAAAACATCCAACTTATTAGGGCTATATGAAGAACATCATTTTCTGAAAACCAAAATCCATTTTTCCATAAAACATCTGTAAAACCTAAAATTAAATATGAAAAGTATAAAGTAATTACTATTGCTAACCAAATCCATGTAATTATAAAGTAAAAGTCCATTTTATTTTTAGTTTTAAAATATCGGAAAAAGCTAATAATGAACAATATAACAATATTTGGAAAAGCAAAAACAAGAAGAAACTCAAAAGAGATTAAAAATTTTGATAATGTAAACGCGCCAAACATCAGTAAAAAACTAAATATCAAAAAACTAAAAATAGCGTAATATAAAAGTGCTTTTTTCCATTTCCATTTCAAACAAGTGAAAGAAAAAGCAATAAGCATTGAGGAGATGCTTGCGGCAGTAAGTAAAATGTAATAAATTTCCCACCAGCTAGTCCAAGAGCAAAAATCTTTTCCGGCACATTTTATTTCGTAACTAAATGCCTGATAGCTAGTTCCGGCCGATAATGCTCCAAAACCCCAAAATAAAAGTGCAAATCCCCACCATTTTCGAGATTTGTTATTTTTGCTGATTTTTAAAAAATAAATACCAATTGCTATTGTAATAATCCCAAGTAAATAAACAAAGATTGTTGAACTTGGCTGCATTAAAATAAAATCTAAACCAAATAGTTTTACATTTATATATGGCTGAATTTTCAACCAATTTTCCGGTGTTTATTCCGGACTATATGATATTGTTGATAAATTTTTGCAAGAACCTAATAATAAGCCGATTAATGAGATAACAGTTGTTTTTTTCATTTTATAAAAATCGATAAAATATTTTTGTGTTTTCAAAATCTCAAATTTAGTAAAATATATGCAGATTGGATATAAAAAATAAGCTTACTAGTTTATTAAAAATTAAATATCTTTGCATAAACAAAAAAATATAAAAATGGCACTTCCATCATTATTTAAAATACCGGGGCATAAAAAGTTTGAATTTAAAGCTCGTTATTATGATGCTGATAAAGAAGAACTTGAGCTTAGAATTGAAAAAGCAAAAAGAGAAGTAGGAGCGAGTAAAGCTGTTGACGAAAATGGAAAATATGTTCAGAATATAAAAGGACAAATGAAAAGGTATATTGACAAACCAATTCGTTCTGTTAGGTCAAAAGCAAAAAGAAATTCGAATTACAGATTGCTTATTATTTTAGTTATTTTGTCGATGATTGCCTATTTTATGTTTTATAGATAAAATAAATATTTGACATTTAACTTGCTAATTATCAACAAACTAGCCATTGTAAAATATAATTATTGACAAATATTTTAAAAAACCTAAATTAAAGTCGAATAGAATAATACATAAAGATTGATTAACTACTTATATGTTAGATATAATTCAACTATTACCAGATTCGGTTGCAAATCAAATAGCAGCCGGCGAAGTTATTCAGAGACCAGCCTCAGTTGTTAAAGAATTGGTTGAAAATGCAATTGATGCCGGAGCAAAGAAAATAAAAGTTGTAATTAAAGATTCCGGTCGCACATTAATTCAAGTTATAGACGATGGAAAAGGTATGTCAACTTCAGATGCAAGATTAGCTTTTGAAAGGCATGCAACTTCGAAAATAAGAGAGGCTAAAGACTTGTTTGAAATAAAAACTATGGGTTTTAGAGGCGAAGCTTTAGCCTCAATTGCAGCTGTTGCAATGGTTGAATTAAAAACACGTCAAGAAAGTGAAGAGCTTGGAAATCATATTGTTATAAATGGTTCTGAAATTGAAAAACAAGAATTTATTAGTTGTCCTGAAGGAAGTAATTTTTCTGTTAAAAATTTGTTCTTTAATATTCCGGCTCGCAGGCGGTTTTTAAAATCAGAGCAAACTGAATTTCGACATATTTTAACTCAATTTCAAAGAATTGTTCTTTGTTATCCTGAAATTTCATTCAGCTTGGTGAATAATGGTGTAGATATTTACAATTTGCCAATTGAAAATTATCATAAAAGAATTGTTCGTACTTTTGGAAGTGCTATTCAGCAAAATTTAATTCCAATAAACACAGAAACCAGCTTGGTTAAAATTAGTGGTTTTATTGGAAAAGCTCAAAATGCAAAAAAGCACACAACTAATCAGTATTTTTTTGTTAATCAGCGTTTTATGAGACATCCATATTTTCATAAAGCTATAATGATGGCATATAGTAATATTTTGCAAACAGATACACAACCAACTTATTTTTTGTATTTAGATATGGATCCTGACAAAATTGATATTAATATTCATCCAACAAAAACTGAAATTAAATTTGAAGATTCTCCTGCAATTTTTCAAATACTAAGAGCTGCAACAAAAGAATCGCTTGGAAAATATAATATTATTCCGTCAATTGATTTTGATCAAGAAGGAGCTATAGATATTCCTGTTTTGACAAAAAATACAATATTTAATTCGCCTAAAATAGGTATTAATCCTAATTTTAATCCATTTGAAGAAGAAAAAAGTCCATTTAGCAAAACAATAAGTTCACCAGGATTTAATCGAGACAGAGAAAAAATTGAAAACTGGGAAAAACTTTATGAAGATATTGATAAAGATATTGAAGAATCCAATAATGAGAGCTCGCAATTATTTGTAAATCAAGAAAATACATCAACACAAACATCAAATATATTTCAAATAAAAAACAAATATATTGTAACTCCTGTAAAATCAGGACTTATGATAATTAATCAAAAAAGAGCACATGAAAGAATTCTGTTTGAGAATTTTATTGCAAATAGTAATAATAAAGAAATAGTTTCTCAAACTAGCCTTTTTCCAGAAGCTTTTAATCTTGAACTCGATGAATGTGCTGTATTAAATGAAATAAATGAGCATCTTTTTTCTATTGGATTTGATATTAAAAAATTTGGCACAAATTCGTTTGTTATAAATGCCACACCAAGTATATTTGACAATATTGATACAGTTTTATTAATAAAAAGCTTTATAGAAAATTTTAGAAATACGGAATTAGATGTTAAATCAGAAATAAATGAGAAAATTGCAATTTCGATGGCAAAAGCTGCATCAATAAACTATTCAAGCTCTTTAACACCTTTTGAAATGAGAAGTTTAATTGATCAACTTTTTTCCTGTTCAATGCCAAATTTTTCGCCAACTGGAAAAACAATCATCCAAATTTTAAAAATGGAAGATATTGAAAAACTGTTTTAATGACAATTTTACCGATATTTTGTTATTGCATAAATTTTGTAATTTAGCATGCTTAAATTTATAAGTATGATAAAAATTAATTTAAAATATTAAATCGAAAATCTCAAATTAATATGAGTGGATATAATCAATACAGACCCGGAGGATTTAAAATGCTGCCTCCTGTAATAAAAAATCTTATTATAATTAATACATTAGCTTTTTTAGCGTATGTTTCTTTATCTCAGGTGTTTAGAATAGATTTAAATGATATATTTGGAATGCATTATGTAGGTTCTGAAAAATTCAGTCCGTACCAAATGGTGACTTATATGTTTATGCACGGCGGAATTGGACATTTGTTTTTTAATATGTTTGCACTTTGGATGTTTGGTAATAATTTGGAAAATTATTGGGGACCAAAAAAGTTTTTAATTTATTATTTTGTAACTGGTATTGGAGCTGTTTTAATACATTTTATTGTATTATATATTGAAATATCTCCAGTAATTAATGCAATTGATACATTTCTTCTAAATCCTTCTTTAACAGATTTTAAAGTATTCATGGAATCTGATTTTTTTAAAATTGCATCTTACGATATACAAAATCATTATAACCAGTTTAGCCATAATTACAATAATATTGTCGCATCAAATCCTAATAAAGCATTGCAACAAGCTATTTATTTTATGAACGAATATAGAGTTGATTATTTGAATGCGCCTGTTGTAGTTGGTGCATCAGGTGCTGTTTTCGGACTATTATTGGCTTTTGGAATGATGTGGCCAAATTCTGTTATTTACTTATATTTTGCAATACCAATAAAAACAAAATATTTTGTAATTATGTATGGCGCACTTGAACTTTATTCAGGTATTTCTGCATCTCAGGGCGATAATGTTGCGCATTTTGCGCACCTTGGCGGGATGATTTTTGGCTTTATTTTAATTATGTTTTGGAAGAAAAAAGAAAAAACAAAATGGATGTGATAAACGAAATAAAAAAGCAATTTAAATCAGGAAATATAATAATGCAGCTTATTATTATTAATGTTGCTGTTTTTGTTATCATAAACATATTTGCTCTTATATTTTTCTTATTTAATATTGGCGGTGCAAATGGATTTGTATTAATCGATTGGTTAGCAGTTCCTGCAAGTTTAAAAATATTGATGTATCGACCTTGGACTTTGATTAGCTATATGTTTACACATCAAGGGTTTATGCATATTTTGTTTAATATGTTGTGGCTATTTTGGTTTGGTAAGATATTTTTAGAATTTTTAGATAGAAAAAAGCTTTTAAGTGTATATTTACTTGGCGGAATAAGTGGTGCTGTTTTATACATTTTAGCTTATAACATTTTTCCTGCATTTGAGCCTTGGATAGAAGCTTCTAATGCTATCGGTGCTTCTGCATCTGTTTATGCTATTGTAGTTGCAATTTCTGCTTATGCGCCAAATTACGAAATAAATTTGTTATTAATCGGCAGAATAAAAATTAAATATATTGCATTATTTGTTTTAGCTATTGATTTATTATCTATTCCGCAAGGTAATGCCGGCGGACATATTTCGCATCTTGGAGGTGCTCTTTTTGGTTATTTGTTTGCGGTTCAATTAAAGAATAAAAGAGATATTAGTGCTGGATTTTCCTCTTTTATTGAAAGTATTGCTGCAATGTTTAGTTCAAAACCCAAAATGACAGTAAAATCGAATAAATACACTAAAAAAAGTGCAAGTTCAGATATTAAAGAAAAAGGTGCAAGCGATATTGAATTTAACAAAAGAAAAGCAACTGAGCAGGAAATTATAGATAAAATATTGGAAAAGATATCAAAATCTGGTTACGAAAGCTTATCTAAATCAGAAAAAGAAACTTTATTTAAAGCCAGTAAAAAGTAATAGTTTTTATTTTATAAAAAGTATATGCAAAAAAGCTTTTTCCAAAAAGTTTATGAAACTGTAAGGCTAATTCCTGCCGGAAAAGTTTGTACTTACGGTATTATTGCTGCGCATATTGGTTCGCCACAAGCAGCACGAATGGTTGGTTGGGCGCTTAATAAATCAGCACTCGAAAATGAATTTGTTCCTGCACACAGAGTTGTTAATCGAAACGGACTTTTAACCGGAAAAATCCACTTTGCAAATAATAACACAATGCAGGAAATGCTTGAAAGTGAAGGAGTTGCTATAATTGATAATAAAATTCGTGATTTTGAAATTTTATTGTGGAAACCTTATTAGAATTTAAAATTATACATTGTATTTATAATCAAACAGATTTTAAAGTAAAGCTAAAACTTGTTCCTTTTCCAATTTCGCTTTCAACAAAAATTTCGCCGCCGTTTTTTGTAATAAATTCTTTACATAAAATCAATCCAAGTCCTGTTCCTTCTTCGTTTTCTGTTCCTTTTGTGCTGTAATTTCCGTCTATTTTAAATAATTTGTTTAAATGCTCTTTTTCTATTCCTAAACCATTGTCTATTACTGATGTTTTTATATAATTTTCGTTGTTTTTTGTAATTATTTTTTCCGATTTAATAATTATTTTTCCACCACATTTTGTAAATTTAATAGCATTTGATAATAAGTTTCGTAAAACTGTATTTACAGAATTGTAATCGGCTGTAATAAAGGTGTTTAGCTTAATATTATTTGCAACTTCAATACTTTTTTTATTGTAGTTTTCTTGATATAAATATAAAACCTCATTAGTTAGTTCGAATAAATTAATTTTATCGGCTTTGAATTTAATAGTATCTGTTTGCGATTTCGACCACATTAACAAATTTTCAAGCAAATTATATGTGTTATTTGTTGCATGATGCAGTAATGTAGTTATTTTTCTTCGTTTTTCTTCCGTAAGTGATTTAAAATCAAGCAATAGCAACTCTGCACTATTTAAAACAACAGTAAAATGGCTTTTTAAATCGTGAGCTATAATAGAAAAAAACTTGTCTTTTGTGGCAACAAGTTCTTGTAAAATTGTATTTTTTGCTTTTATTTCTTTGGTTTGTTGGTCAACTATCGATTCTAATTGTGTTCTGTGTCTTTCTAACTCGGTGTTTTTTTCAATTAATTCGGAAACAAGCTTTTTATTTTCAGCTTTTAGATTATATGTTTGTAATGCATTGTTTATTATTATTTTTAATTCTTCTTTTTGCCAAGGTTTTGTTATATATCTGTAAACATCTCCTTTATTTATTGCTTCTAAAATTATTTCTGCTTCAACAAAAGCAGTTAGCATTATACAAATAATTTCTGGATATTTTTTGTTTACTTTGCCTATTAATTCCAAACCTGTCATTTCAGGCATTCTTTGGTCGGTAATTAAAATTTTGATTTTTGTGTTTTCTAAAATTTTTAAAGCTTCAACCGGCGAGCTTGTAACAATAAAATCATAATTATTTTTAAAAGAATGCTTAAATACTTCTATGTTTAAAACTTCATCATCAACATATAGTATTTCCGGTTTATTTTCATCCATTTTTTATAAAAATCTAAAGTAAAGTTATGGTTTTTCCGTTTTTAAATACAATATCTATTTGCTTGTTTTTCAGTTTGTTAATAATTATTGTTTTGATATTTCCATTGTTTATGTGTAAAATTTCAGTTCCGTTTGTAATATCAATATTTTTAATATCTAAATTAAGATTTTTATCGGCAAAATTTTCAAATTTTAAGCTGAATTTATTGTTGTTATAATTAATTTCAATATTTGTTTCTTCAATAGAAATTTCTCCTGTTTTTGAGTTAATTTCCATAAATTTTGATTTTGAAATTTTATTTTCATCAGCAATATTATTTGTTAAAAATAAAACATCAGAAAAAAAACCGTTTGTAATATTAAAATCTACCAAATTTTTATCTTTTGATTTATAAAAAATTTCAAATTTTCCTGAAATTTTATTTTCTGTAAGCGTACTTATTTCTACAAAACCATTTGTAAATAAAAACGATTCGTTATTATTATGGAAAATTGCATTATTTGTAATGCTGTCTAAATTAAATTTTCCTTCAGAAATATTTTTTAATTTAATTATAAGAAATTGATTTTCAGATGATAATGTAATTTCGCCAAAATCCTGATATTTTTCAAAATATATATTTTCTGCAATCCATTTTACAGTATTTATCTCAGCTCCGGCATTTATTAAGTTATTTGTATTTTGATTCTGGTTTCCGCATGAAATAAGCAAAAAAATAAATATTGAATATGAAATAAATTTATTCATTTTAAAAAGCTTTTTAAATTTAAATAAAAATGATAATTTACATGTTTTTGGCTTGCCATTTTGCCCAAGAAATTGACGAAAAATATTGCTTTAAAGCATTATTTCTTTCTTCAATTGGTTTTAAATCAATTATTATTTCTTGAAGTTTTTTCCTTTCACTTACAAAGTTAGACATATTTTTTAGATAAAACTCGCGCAGTTCAGATAAATTTTTTATTGTTTGAGCTTGATTTTTTAAAATGCCGGCATCGTTCTGAGCATCTGTGTACCAGCCAATTAGCTTTCGCGGAATATCAATATTTCCAAAAATATTGTTTGGGTCGTAAATTGATAACAAATCTTCTGCTCCTGTTGGTATACTTGTTCCCCAACTTATATAATTTTTAAAAACCGAGCGTAAAATGTTTGCCGAAAAACCCATTTGATAATTCAAAAGCATTTCATTTATTTTATCGGCATTTCCTTGACTAATCATGTATCTTTCTTTCCATTTATCCGATAAAGTTTTTAGTTTATTCAAATTACTCATTGCAATATCTGTTGGCAAACCAATAAATGTTATATCACACTTATAATCAGCATTTTTGGCTTTAGCATCATCAATTGCGCGTTTTATTTCTGCTACATAATTTTTCAAATTTTGTATTTGCATATCGGCATTTGACAAATCATTTTTTTGAAGTGCTTTATCAATAAGATTATAAAATTTTTGAACTTCATCTAATTCATTTCTAACTGTAAAATCTTCTAAACCTTTGGCTATTAAATTATTAGATGAATACCAAACGCCTTCTTCTGTTTCTAATTTAAAGTAAAATGTAGCTGTTGCTTCATTTTCTTCATCTTTTTCAGATTTTCCGGCTGGCGTGTTTCTAACATAGTGCCATTTTGTTTTTGAAACTACTTTTATGTAAATTTTAGAAAAACCATCTTTTGGGATTTCAACAAAAGCTTCACGGTTTATAATTCCATCGCCTAATGTGCTGATTTTTAGTGCATCAGTAGAACTGAAATTTGCATTTTCGCTTGTTAAAGTCCATTTTCCTCTAAATTGTCCGCCGTTAATGTTAAACGACATTCTGTTTTCGCCTGAGCTTTCAATTACTGTGTTTTTTCCAACATTAGCATATTTTTGCGGATTTGAACAATAATCTCTTTGTCCGCCCATTAAAATTGCTTCTATTTTTATTTTTTCGCCTGGTCTTACAGTAATTTCAGCGCCGTTTTGGTAAGTTTGTCCATTTACTTTTAATTCAATAAATGGTTTTCTCGGCTGCTCGCCTGCAATTAAAATAAGATTTGAAATTAGTATTAATAAAATTGTTAAAATACCTTTTTTCATGAGTTTAAAGTTTTGTTAAGTGATTGAAATTTAGCAAAATGGATTCGTTAAACACGAGATTTCCTTATTAAATTCATCAGCAATTAAAATTAAAAAATTATTTGCTGATAAAGCTAAAAATAATAGAAAAAATGCTTAAAAACGAAGAAATAATTAGAATTGAAAATCCTAGACCAAAAAAATCTGTAAATAAGCCAAAGAAAAAAGCCAGTAAAGCTGTAATTATTGTGCTTAAAAGCGATTGTGCTGAAATTACTGATGTTAAAATTTCATTTGGCACATTATCAGAAATAAATCCGGTTAAAATTGGTTTTCTGATGTTTTCTATAATATAAATACTTGTAAATGAGACAAATGAAAGAATCCACAGATTATTTATATAAAATATTCCACTTAAAATTCCGAAAATAAATCCTAATAAAAGCGTAATTAGTGAAATGTTTTTAAAATTTAGTTCAACAATTTTCGACGATTGTTTTGACGAGAATGAAGTAATTAAATAAATCAAAAAATATAAAATTCCTATAATTAAACCGTTTCGTTTTTCCGATTGAAAATTTATCAGTAAAGGAATTATTAAAGCCAAATTTAGCATTACAATTTGAATGTAATCTTTTATAGCTTTTAAATATGCTGTGTGAGCCGCAGAAGTGTTTATTATTTTTAACACATTCGGTTTTTTTAAAACATCAAAAAGCAATTTAAAATAATTGGCAAATTTTAATTTGCTTTGCTTGTTATTTCCAATAAATGAGCCACTTAGCTCTTTTGGATAAGAAATTATCAGAAAAAAATTCAGAATATATGGAATTATTGAATACAGAAAAATATTTTGATATTTTCCCGAATAAAAAACCAAAATTCCGGCAATAATTGAAGAAATTGCTGAACCTTTTTGCGACCAAGAACGAGTATGTCCGTAGTATTTTATTTTTAAATTTTCGGCATTATTTAATCTTAAATAATCCATAATCATTCCTTTATGAGTTCCGGAACGAAACGCATCTGCAAGTCCGTAAAGCAAAAAAGCTAATAAAAAAAGCCAAAAATTACTCGAAAAATAAAAAATTGTAAATGATAAAATATAAACAACGAAAGAGCCTGCTAATGAGCTTTTTCTGCCAAATGTGTCGGCAAAAACGCCAGATGGAATTTCAAAAATATTGATAAATATTTCTCTTGCTGCATATAAAATTCCAATTTGTGTGTATGAAATGTTTTTTTCGAGTAAAAACAAAATAAAAAATGCGTCGAAAAATCTTAAATTTTTAAGAAATCCGTACATGCAAAATTTATAATACTGTTTGTTTTTTACTAATTTTTCCACAAAATAAACACTTAAAATTTTATGTGTAAATGTAAAATATTTTTAATTTCTGATTGTGTAAAAACAAAAATAGAGACAGATATTTAGTTTCTGTCTAAAAATCTGCCTCAAAAATAAATTACATATATGTTTAAATATCAAATACTTAAATAACTTTTTGTTCTTCCATTTGTTCAACCATATCAATAACGGTTTTTTGCATTTCTGTATATTTTAAACCCAATTTTTCGATGCTTTTTCTATTATTTAATTTTATTGGATATCCGATATTTCTTTTTACGAATTTAGTCGAAAGCCCAAACATCCAGCCAATCATGTAAAGCATAAATTTTGGTGATTTCATTACAGGTAATTTATATTTTTTGCCATATTTATTTCTGATAATTTCTGCCAAATCCATAACCGACATAACTCTTTCTGATGTAATATTTCTTCCTTCTGCTGTTTGGTTTTCAATTGCAAGTACGTGAGCTTCAGCTACATCGCGCACATCAACAAATCCAAAAAATAGAGCAGGAGCTCCCATTTGAAATTTTCCTGTAAGCATATCTTTCATAAAAGTTAAACTTTCTGAGGCAGAAAGATTTGTTAATGAAGGTCCTAATACAAATGAAGGATTTATAACCACTAAATCCCATTGGTTCTGATTTTCTGCTATTTTCCAAGCTTCTTTTTCTGCTAAAACTTTCGAATAAGAGTAAGGCTGATGAGTTTCTGAGCTCGAATCGTTAAAGTTTTCTTCTGTAAATTCAGTTAAGCCTTTAATTTTCATGTCGATATTATCGCCGTGAACCGCAGCAACGCTCGAAGTTAAAACCACGCGCTTAACTGTTCCTGATTTAGTTGCAGCACTTAGCACATTTTTTGTTCCTTGCAAAGCCGGTTGAATTAAATCTTTTTTTGCATCTTTTACATTTAAAAAAAATGGCGAAGCAACATGAACAACAATTTCGCAACCTTTTGCTGCTTCGTCGAACGAACCTTCTTTCATTAAATCTGCTTCAAAAAGCTCAATTTTAGAGCCGTTTTTTTCTGCAATATCAATCAAATGCTGAACTTTTGATTTGTTTTTTGCATCTCTAACAGTTATTCTAAGATTGTAGTTTTTTTCTAATAATTTTTTAGCAACCCAAGAACCAATATATCCTGTTGCACCAGTAATCATTACATTTTTTTTCATATTTTTTAAATTTAATTGTTTTTTTTTGATTTAAGAATGAATATTCATTCGGTAAATTTGTTAAAAAAATATTACTTACTAATAGCTCGCCACGAAAAGCTAATTGCATCGTTTAAAATTTTAGGCGATAAATTTAAGCTGTTGCTGATGTATAATTCGGCCAATTTACTGATGTTTGAGTAAATTAATTCGGTCATTAATTGAACGTCCATTTCTATGTAATGTCCGGCGTTTATTCCTTCTTGAAAAAGAAAGAAAATTTTATCGTAAAACTTTTCGCCGTTTTTTTTAGTTTCTTCTGTAATTGCATGAGTATTATACACTTGCTGACTAAATGAAAATACAAGCGGATTTTCGATGTAATAATAAAAAATAGCTTTCCACATTTCAAAAAACTGTGTTTTTATATCATTATCAGTATTAATATTGTTTTCAATCAGTTTTCCTAAATCACGCTTTTTGTTTAAATATATTTCGTTAATAATTTCTTCTTTACTTTTAAAATGATGATAAATAGTTCCGGCTGCAACGCCCGCTTCTTTAGCTATTTGCGACATAGGAGTTGCCTGAATTCCTTGTTTGGCAATCAAATTAAGCATTGTTTCAAGTATTTTTTCTTTTCTTGTCATTCAACCGATTATTCATTCGGTGCAAAGAAAAGTATTTTTTTTGAGATATCAAAAATATAGATAATAAAAATCAAAATATAAAAGCAGAACAATTAAAATTTATTGATTGTTTAATTAGATAAACAAATTTAGCAAATATTGCTGTTTCTTATTAACAATTTCAGCAATATATTTGAAAATGAGGTGTTTATGCGGAGAAATTTGTAACTTTAATCTGCAAAGCGGACTAAAACTAATTAGCCGCTTTGCAATTATTTAAGGCTGTAGTTTAATATAGCGTTTAAAAGAAAGAATCACTATTATGCTTTAATTAACATGTAATTAGTCATTAGAAATTGGTAATTAAAAAGAATGACTAATATTCTTAATTACTAATTACCAGTATACTAATTACTTGTAAAAGAAAAAAATACAGATATATTAAAAATATGTGCTATTCTAAACTATAGCCTTATTTAAAAATGTTATGAATCAAGTTTTGAATAAATCGGTTCTAATCTAAGTTTTTTGCTTTCAATTAGTGGCTTGTTTAATATCGATAAATTCTCAATTTCTAAATTTAATAGGTTTAAAGCATTATAGCTTGATTGTAAATCTTTTAAAATTATAGATTTTGTATCTTCAAATTTATCTTTTAAATCATTAAATAAACCAGAGTAATAATTTATTCCTTCATTTAAATTTTTCGAAAAAGTTAATAAGTATTTTTCTTGTTTATTCGACATCGAAATACGTGTTTCTTCAATTTTATTTTTCAAAAAATTAATGTAAATGCTCAATTCTTTTATAAACATATTTGGCCTGTCAATTCTCGAAAGTTTTGATTTTCCGTAAATATGGCTTGTAATTTCTTTTAAGCTCATTATTTTTGAAAAATATGCCATGTTTGGTCCGGGACAAACAGAAACTCCGTTTCCTTCAATTTTTGTTTTGATATTGTTATTTAATAATGCTGATGTTCCTAAACCAACGCAAATACACGATTTTTCACCAATTTTATCTACTTGTATTTTATAATTTTCGGCAGATAGATTTTCTTTTTTCAGCTCTTTAAATTTAAAAAGTTGAAATTGACGCGAAGCTGTACAAATATTTTTTTCGGTAAATTCGTTATTTGAAACAAGATATTTTTTAGGACAATTACTTCCGTATTTTCCTTGTTTTTGCATATTAGCTTTTTCAATATCTTTTGAATTTCCTTTAAGGCTGTTAAATGGAACTCCTAAAGGCGAAATATTGCTTAAATATAAATCATCTTCTTTTGCATTTACTAGTTGATTTAAAGTTTGTTCGTCAACAGTTGTAGCTTCAGGAACTAAAAGAAATGGAGTTCCCCAACCAACCGAATCAAGATTATAATGTTCAATTAAAAATTGATGTTCTTCTGCTGTTCCAACTCCTCCTTGAGCTGTAATTTTTAGTGCTAATTTTTTTTCAGGAACAATACGATTTGTGCTTGAAAGAGCTTGGCTTAAAATTTCGTGAATTGTATCAATAAGCTCTTGTTTGTTATCTCTAAATTCTGCTAAAATTGGTCCCATTAAAAAACCATCAGTTGCAAAAGCGTGTCCGCCGCAATTTAAACCGGATTCTATACGATATTCCGAAACCCACAAGCCTTTTTTTGCCAAAAATTTTCCTTGAATTAAAGCAGAACGATAATCGCTTACTTTTAAAATAATTTTCTTTTTAATATATCCGTTTTCATCAGGAAAAAAGTCGTCAAATTTTTCAATATAGCTGTAAAGTCTCGGATTCATTCCGGCAGAAAATACTATTGACGAATGTAAATCGCTGTTTGCAAAACCTCTAAGTGCTGCATGAGCATCATTATATTCTATTGGTAATTTTTCGCCTTTTAAGTAATTATCCTTATCAATTTTTGTCATTATATTAACATCAATACTTCCCATTGTTAAATTATTTTTTAACCATGTTTTAATTTCATTTAAGTTAAAATATTTTGATGTTAAATTTTGAAATTCTTGTTTTAAATGAGAACTATCCGGCAACATGCCAAAATATTCTTTAATCTCATTGCTTTTTTCGATAGTTACATTTTTTAATTCTTCAAACTTCTTTTTAGCAATGTTATTAATCAAATTCAGGTAAGAAGTTATTCTTTTTGCTCTAAAATCGTCAATTTTTTCGGTAATTTCGTGATATGGAATTTCAAATTTTTCGCAATGTACTTTTCTTATTTTTTCAATAAGCATATCATCAACTATCGAAATTACAGAATCAATACCAAAATGTGAAACTTTTATAGGCGTGTCAATTGTAAATCCAATTCCCATTACCGGAATGTGGAAAGAGTGCGTTTGTTTCATTTTTTTAATTGTATTAGTTTAGTTTTTAAACGATTAGTTGATTTTTGTTTTGAAAAATATTGACACTACATTACACCACTAATTTTATGTCTTTTTCTTTTTAAAAAATAATCGTTTATCAATCGAAGCCAAGATACGCACTTTTATTTGTACTTCTATTTTTTTTAACATTTTTAACGTTTAAGTAAATTATGTGTAAGTGTTTAATTATCAGTAATTAAAACTTTTAGTTCTAATGTTTATTTTGAGAAAATTTTGAATTTAAAATTCTATATATCAGCTTATTGTGTGATGATTTTGATGAGATTTCTGTTTTCTTTTATGAATGAAGAAAATGTCGTTTTATTTGAAAAAGATAAGCCACAAATTCACATATTATACTTATTCGTGAATTCGTGGCTTTAGTTTTTTTTTATTCTGATTCTATTTTTCTAATTCTAATTTTAAATTTTCCAAGCCTTTAGTTAAATCGTTGCCAATAGCTTTATCCATATCCATAAAAATTAATGTTATATTCATAGGATAAGGCATTTCGCCTTCAATTCCCCATTTAACAGTTGTTTTATCCGGTTCATTTTCTTCAGTAGTCATATAAGCCGGACTAATAGATTCGTATGGTTCAAAAAATCTTAATTGATAATCAATTCTTTTTCCTTCATCAATTTTTATAATTTCTTGTTCGCCTTTTCCAACATCTTTGTTGTTGCTATTCCACGCAGAAACGAATCCAACAGCGCCGTCAAGTCCTTTGTATGATTTTTCCATTTTAGGATCTATTTTTGCCCAAACGCTGTAATTATCTTGGTTTTTTAATTGTTTTATATAATCAAAAACTTCTTGTTTGGGTTTGTTTATTGTTACTTGTTTTTCAACAGAGAATTTTTTTGGTGCAATAGCTGCAAATAATAATCCTGCAAGTAAAAATGCTGCAATAATCATTATAATTCTTTTGAATGCTTTCATAATAAATTTTTTTATTAGTTATTTTAGTTAAGAATATAAAGTTAATGAATTTTAAAATATATATTGACAAGATATTTATATTTTATCTTTTAAAATAATCAGGAAAATCAGTAATAATTCCATCAACTCCCATATTTATTAGTTTGTTTATTTTTATTGAATCGTTTACAGTCCAAACATTTATTTTTTTTCCTAAACTATGAACTTTATTAACAAGCCTTTTTGTTGTAAAAGGATAAAAAGTACTAAACTCTGTACAGTATGTATATTGCTCTAAATTAGTTACTTGCAGTTTTCCGTCATAAATTAATGATAAAAAAGGGAAATCGGCAATAAATAATTTGTGCAAAATAATTGTAGAATCAATTTCGTGAACTTTTTTAAGAGCTTTATCGTTAAACGAATGAATTATTGTCCAATTTTTAGCATTATATTTATTTATTGAATTAACAACTCGTTTTACAATTCCGGGATAAAATTCATCACCGTCTTTTATCTCAATTACAAGAATTGCTTTTCCGCTAACTTCTGCTAAAACTTGTTCCAAAGTTGGAATTCTATCGCTTTCAAATTCCTTAGAAAATTTAATGCCTGAGCTGTATTTTATAATTTCATTGTATGTTAAATCTTTTACTAAACCTTTTCCGTTTGTTGTTCTGTCAATAGTTTTGTCGTGAAGGCTTATAACTACCTTATCTTTAGTTTGTTGTACGTCAATTTCAATTCTATCAACATTATTTTCCAAACCTTTTTTTATAGCCGAAATATTATTTTCAGGAGCTAATCCTCCTGCTCCTCTATGTCCGGTTAAAATAATTTTTGATTTTTGATTTTCAGTTACTTTGTCTTTTCCTGAATATAATGATTCTGAAAGAAATAAAATAAAATATACAGCAAGAAGAAATATGATTAAAAATAAAATCAGCGAAAGCTTTTTCATGGTTTTTATATTAAATTTATTATTTTAAAATATTAATAATCAGTAATATATGAAAAAAAATATAATTATTGACTTATTTTATTCAAATATAAGAAAATAGAGAATACCTGTTATTATTTTATATAGTATAAATGTAGAATTAATTGATTTTTAGGCAATAAGAACATAAAAAAACTAAAAAAATCTTAATAAAATAGATTGTGTAAAATATAAATATTATTTTAGCATAATGAAAAAGGTAAATTTATATTTTAAGTAACAAAAAAACAATCAAAAAAACTAAATCGTAATTTGTTGATTTTTAGATATATAAAAATAATAAAAAGCGGTTTACTAAAAAACATTAAACGTATGAAAATAGTAAAATTAATTCTGATACTGATTATTGGGGTAATAAGTCAGTATGAGCTATCTGCTCAAAATGATTCTTTAAAAGTATGGACATTAAATCAATGTGTTGAATATGCGCATGAAAATAATATCCAAGTAAAGCAAATGTCTTTAATGACAGAATCGAACAAAGCAAATTTAATACAATCAAAAGCAGAATTGTTGCCAAATTTAAATGCTTCTGTTTCCGACAGATTTTCTTATGGTAGAGCTATTGATCCATATTCAAATGACTTTACAGAACAAAATATTCAATCGTTAAGTGCATCAATTAGCAGTTATGCAACTATTTTTTCAGGTTTTAGAAAATTTAATACAATAAAGCAAAATCAGTATAAACTTTCATCAAGCCTTGAAGAACTTGAAGAAATTAAAAACTCAATTGCATTACAAGTTGCTTCGGCTTATCTTCAAATTTTATTTGATAAAGAGTTGCTAGATGTTTCTAAACGACAATTGGAAATATCAAAAGAACAAGAAAGCAGAACACAAATACTTGTTAATGCAGGAAGTTTGGCAAAAGGCAATTTGTTGGAAATTCAAGCACAGCTTGCAAATGAAGAATTGAGCCTTATTAATGCCGAAAATAATTTAAAAACTTCGTATTTGAACTTAACACAATTATTGGAATTAGATTCTACCGGAAATTTTGAAATTGAAGTTCCTGAAATTGAAGAACCATCAGCCGAAATTTTTATTGCGCATACAGATACAATTTACGAGGAATCTATTGATTTGCCGCGAATTAAAAAAGAAGAATTTAATTTGCAAAGTTCAGAAAGCGGATTGAAAATTGCAAAAGGAGGATTATATCCAACATTATATGCTCAAGCAGGTTATGGTTCCGGTTTTTCAAGTGCTGCATCAAAATATGATCCTATAACTTTTCAGCCACTAACTTATAGTTATAGTGATCAATTTAACGATAATCTAAATTTTTCTTTTTCTATAGGTTTAAGTATTCCAATATTTAATAATTTGCAGGTTAAAACAAATATAACAAATTCGCGATTAAATGTTGAAAATTCTAAATATCAATTACAATTAGCAAAAAATAATTTATATAAAGATATTCAACAAGCAAGTAACTTAGCTTATGCTGCATTGGCAAGATATAAGGCAAGTAAAAAAGCTGTTGATGCACAAACAGAATCTTTCTCGTACACAAAACAAAAATTTGATTTAGGACTTGTTAATTCTGTAGATTACAATACAGCAAAAAATCAATTAACAAAAGTAGAATCGGATATGGTACAATCAAAATTTGATTTTGTTTTCAGAATAAATATTTTGAATTTTTACAGAGGAATGCCTTTTGAATTGTAAATTAAATTAAAATCATTATATAAATTTAGCCACTAACACACTAATAATAAATTGTTTGTGAGTTAGTGGCTTTTATATGGAATTTATTTGGGTACTTTTAAAATTTATAAAAAAAATTAAGAAGCTAATTGTCTGGAATAAGAGCTATTCATCCAAGATTCAATAATACTTGGTTTTGGTAATTGATATTTGTTAAGATTAATCGAATTAAAAGAATAACCTAATTCAGAAAAATATTCTAAAGTTTTAGGAAGAGCATATTGAAGGTTTTTCCATGCCTTAATTGAATCGTGAAAAACTATAATAGAACCGTTTTTTGCATTATTTGTAACGTTTTTTAAACATTGAAGCGGAGATATTTTTTCTTCATAATCCATACTTAAAACATCCCACATAATAATTTTAAAATTATTTTTTAAAGCTTGAATTTGCGAGTTTTTTAATAATCCGTGTGGTGGCCTGAATAAATCTGAACTGATTAAATTTTCAGCTTTATAAATATTTTCTACGTAATCAGAAGTTTCTGTTTTCCAGCCACTTAAGTGGTTAAAAGTATGATTTCCAACAACATGATCTTTATCTAAAATTTGATTGTATAAATGTGGATATTTTTCAACATTATCGCCAACACAAAAGAATGTTGCTTTAGCATTAAAATTATCTAATGTTTTAAGAATCCATCTTGTAGTTTCAGGTATTGGTCCATCATCAAAAGTAAGATGGATAACTTTATCTTCGTTATTCATCCGCCAAATTAAAGATGGGAAAGCTTTTTTAATAACACTTGGCATTGAAGCTAAAAACATTTTTTATTGTATTAGTGTATATTTAATAGATTGTTTTATTTAATGATGATAATAAGTTATTTTTGGTTGCTTCAAAAACGGCATTATTCTTTTTATATTATATGTAATTTGACCATATTATATATTTAATAGTTAAACATTTTGTTATAAGTGATGTTTTGATAATTGTTAAAAAAGATTAAAAAATGGAATTAAGCGATACAGAAAATCAAAGAAAAATTTTGGAAGAGTTAGCATTTGCAAAAATGCCTTTTGGTAAATATTCCGGTAAATTTTTATCAGAATTACCCGAAGCATATGTAATTTGGTTTAGGCAAAAAGGGTTTCCTTCGGGTAAACTTGGAACTCAGCTTGAGCAGATTTATGAAATAAAATTAAATGGTCTTGAAGAACTTTTAAGAAATATACGTAGATTAAAAAATGTGGGGAAATAATTTTTAAGTTATTTATTATCAGGATGTTAAAAAGCCACAAATGCATAATTGTTTTATGAATTTGTGGCTTTTTAATAAATAAAAATCACTATTTAAAAACTGAAATCAGCAAATTAAAACTCAATTTCAACACTAACCGGGCAATGGTCAGATTGAAGTGCGTTTGGGTATATTTTTGCATCTTTAGCTTTGCTTATAATGTTGTTAGTGAGTATGTTATAATCAATACGCCAACCTTTATTTTTAGCTCTTGCTCCAGCTCTGTAACTCCACCAACTGTAATTGTGCGGTTCTTCATTAAAAATTCTAAAACTGTCGGTAAAACCATCATCAACAAAGTTTTGAAACCATTCTCTTTCTTCAGGTAAAAATCCGGATGTTTTTTCCTGTTTTTCAGGATTATGAATATCTATCCAAAGCCTGCAAATATTATAATCGCCGGAAATTATTAGTTTAGATCTGGTTTTTTCTAGTTGCTTAATATATTTATGAAAATCGCTGAGCCACTGCATTTTAAATGCTTGTCTATCATCGCCACTTGAGCCTGAAGGATGATAAACGCTTATTACAGAAATATCGCCAAAATCTGCTCTTAAAAATCTGCCTTCGTTATCGTATTTTTCAATTCCCATACCATATTCAACATTATCAGGCTTTTGTTTAGAAATAATTCCAACTCCGCTGTATCCTTTTTTTTGAGCGCTGTACCAATAACAATTATAACCAAGTTCTTCAAAAACAGAATTGTCAATTTGTTCTGGTTGAGCTTTAGTTTCCTGAAAACAGATAATATCTGGATTAGTTTCTGATATCCAATTGATTAAGCCTTTATTTAAAGCAGCTCTAATACCGTTTACATTGTAAGAAAATATTTTTTTTATCATTTAATATTTTAATTTTCAATTATATGCTATTTTCAATTATTCATTTGTTTTTTCTTCTTTTACGATAACAGTTTCTGTATTTACTTTTTTATCGGTAGTTCCAATTAGAGAATCTAAAGATTTGAATAAAAATTCAACACTGTATCCTGCAAGAAAAGCAACAGCAAGTGGTGATAATGAGTTGATTATACCAAATGATTTAGAGTCGAAATCGCCCCAAAGAAAACCAACAACTAAGCCTGCAAGTGCACCAAGATGAATTCTTAATCCGAATTTAATATTTGAAGCAGGCGTGAAAGTCATATTTTTGGTTTCTGCGCTAATACTTCTAAGAACAAAGGCAAAACCACCGAATAAACCGTATAAAAGAGGTAAAATATATTGATTTAAAATGATTAAAAGACTTTTTGCTTGTTGTATAACAACAATATTTTGATTTGAAGCCACAGCACCTGTAAAGTTTGGAGGTCCATCGGTAGTTTGATTGTTCCCGGAAGCAACAGATTCGTTTATTTTGTTGTATTCTCTAGACCAAATATTATATGTGAAATTTAACCAATCTGCAAGTAACTGAATGCCACTATCAACTTCATTCGCTTTTTCACCATTTTCAATTTCAAGGCTGTTTTGTTCCATCATTGCTGTTCTATCGTTAACGTTTGATGAAGTTATAAGAACAAGGGCTTGCATTCTTTTTTCAATTTCAAGCATTCTTTCGTTTCCTTGAGTGATTTTTGTTAGCAAAGATGTTCCAATAATTGAATAAACCTGCAAAGCAATCATGATAAGCATTGATATTAAAGCAAATATAGTGTACCATCGAACTGAGCGTTTAATAATAGACTTTTTACTTTTAAAAATTGACCAAAATCCTTTAGCCTTTTCCAAAGGTTCGCTTGAAGCTCTAATGCTGTCAACACTAACGGGTTGTACTATTTTAGAAAGAGTTTGAAAAGCAATCCAAAAATCAATTTCCTCTTTTTCTGTCCAATTATTTGTTTGCTCTCTGTTTTTAGATTCAACAATAGATTTTATGTGTTTTTCGCTAACTTTAATTCCAAATTCTGCAGCATAAGCTAAAAGTCTTTCTGCATCTATAACTGCATTTTTAAGCATTATGGTGCTTTTTGTTTTTTGTGAATTGCTTTCTTTTGTTTCCATTTTTTTAATTGGATTTATAAGTTATAATAATCTTGGCGTTTTTTACATTAATTAAAATTAACTGTAAATTTATAATATTTTTATTAAAATAATGTAAATGAAAGTGATAGAAATTTAATTTAAATAATGCTTTATGTTAAATTAAAAAATCTCAAGATTATAAATATCTTGAGATTTTATAAATTTTGCAATATTTTACAAATTTAAAAGTTTGATTTAAAGTAAGTTAATCCAAAATTCCTGTTTGTTTTCAAATGAAAGTAATTCTCTGTCGATATATGCTTCAATTTGAACTTTCCACCAGCCTTTTTTAAGATTTGAGCGACCTGCATTTATCAGAAAAACATTTCCATTTGTTGAACTGCTTGATATTTGTTTTATAAAACTGTTTGTTAAATAATCACGTGTAGCTCCTCTTCTAAACCATTTAAATTCAAGTTTTTGACCTTCAAGTTTATTTATAACATTATTATCTAAAACAACAGCAATAGATAAGTTAGTAGGTATTGGTATACCTTTTTGAGCTTTTTCAATACTTATTTCTGTACCATCTGCAATCCATATTATTTTTACAGGCTTAATTTTGCTTTGATTTTGAGATAGTACATTAATTGAAATACTTAAAAACATAAGTAATGAAACTGAATAAATTATTTTTTTCATTTTTTGTATTTTTTGTTAAATATATAAATTTTATATTTTTTTAGAGCCATAATTAAACAAAACTGCAATATTTATACCATTTACTTTATAAATTTAGTTATTAATTATTTTAAGTGCAATGCAATATTGGCCATTTATTATATCATTTGCGATTAAAAAGTTTTTTTCTTTTTTAATTTTTGGTTTATATTCTTTCCAAAAGTCATTGTTGTTTTTTCTATAAAGTAAAACAATTTTTTCATTATTTGGATTTTTAAAATCAGTTTCAGTATTATTTGAAAAATTATAAATAAACTCAGCGTCAGCTATAAATTTGTCGTTGTTAATATATTGAATTTCCCAATAATTATCGCTAAGCTCATAAATCATTTGTCTTTTTGAATTACAATTTGGTTTAATCCAATTATTTGTAATTCTAAAAAAAGCAGAATCGCTAATTTCATTTACATTTAGATTAAATAATTCAGTTTTAAATTCAAATTTGCCTTTATTTTTGATAGTTAAATATTCATCGGTTGTGGCATCAGCAATTTTTTCATCAGGATCTATCATAAAAAGCAAAGGTTTGTATTTTAAATTTAATTTTTTTATTTTTGATTTTCCTGTAAAATTAATGGTGTATTTATTTATTTTCCAATTTTCATCTAAAATGCCTATTTCAAGTTTTGCATTTATTAAATATTTATCTGTTGCAATAAGATTTTGAACTATCTTAAAATCAAGTACATAATTGTTATTTTCAGTTGTTAAATTATAATTTTGAACCGAAAAGTGCGGAAAACCAGGATTGTAAATCCAAAAATTAAAAAAATCGTTTAAATTTTCACCTGATTTATTTGAAAAATAGTTTTTAAATTCTTCTGTAGAAATATCTTTAAAAGCAAAATCTTTAAAGTAGCTTTTTAGAGTATTAAAAAATATAGAATCGCCTAAATAATTTCGAAGTGTTGCAACAACATCGCCTCCTTTTTTGTAAACAGTAAATCCGTAAGTGTATTCATGTGGAATTCCATAAAGCGGAAGATATCCATCGTCGTAAATATGAGCAAATTGTAGAACTTTTTTATGATTTTCGCGCACATAATTTTTATAAGCTTTTTTGCCATACATAAATTCTTCGAAAACAGCTTCGCTAAAAACAGCCCAGCTTTCATTAAGCCACATGTCTTTTTCTGTTTTGCACGTAACTAAATCGCCAAACCAATGATGCGAAAGTTCGTGCGCTAATGTGTATTCGCAACTCATTGATCCATTGCAGTTTGCACTGTATGCAATGTTTGTTACGTGTTCCATTGCACCTTGATTAAAAGGTGTGGCAACATAACCAATTCTTTCCCAAACATAAGGTCCGTATGCGTTTTCAAAAGCATGAAAATAACTTTTTACATGTGAAAAGCTTTTTCTTGCTTTTTCTTCATCATTTTTGTTGACATATATTTTTATAGGAATAATTCTTTCAATGCCTTTTACAGTATCTTTTATTGCGATATAATCTGCAACAGCAATTGACGATAGATATGTTGGAATTGAGTTATGTAATTTCCAATGGTAAGTTTTTGTGTTGTTTTTATTTGTATTAATTTCAACTAAAGTACCCGGGCAAACTGCTGTGTGCTCCTTTTTTACAGTAATATTATATTCGTAAGTTGCTCTATCAGTAAAATTATCGATGCAAGGGTACCAAACTCTTCCGAAATTTGGAGGTGTAGCTTCCATTCCAATTCCGTAATTAAATGCATATGAGGATGTTATGAAAAATCCGCCCCAATTTTTATCTTTTTGGGGATAGCCATGATAATATACATTTAATTCAATTGTATCTTTTTTGGTCAAAATTTTATCGGGATTAATTCTTAAAACCGATGAATTATAGTTGAATTTAGTTTCAATGTTATTTAGAAATACTTTGTCAATATTTAATTCTAATAAATCTAAAGCAATTGAATTTAATTCATCTTTTTTTGCTGTTATTTTTAAAATAGTGTTTCCTTTTAACTGAAAATCAGACAAGTTTGAAAAATCCATATTTATTTGATAATGAATAATATCCACAGAATCTCTATGATTATTTTCTTGAGCATTAATAAATTGAAGAGTTAGAAAACAAATGATTGTTATACTGATAATTTTTTTTCTCATATGTATATTTGGTTTTGTTTTTATATTTTAAGATGTAAAAAGGTTTTGAAATTATGATTTGAAAATAGATGTAATTATATAAGTGTTTTTTATTCTTTATTTGGGATAATAATTGTAAACTTGCTTCCTTTATCGGTTTCGGAGCTAACAAAAATTTCAGCATCTAATAATTCAATAATTTTTTTTACAAGAGCAAGTCCCATTCCTGTTCCACGAAAGATTTTTTTATCGTCTTCAATTTTTCTAAAAGTATCAAAAATATAAGGTAACATTGTTTTTTTTATTCCAATTCCGGTATCTTCAATAATAAATTTTGCTTTATTATCAATTAATTCGAAAAATAGATTTACACTTCCTTTTTCAGTAAATTTAAAAGCATTTTCTAATAATTGAACCAAAATACCATAAAGTTTTACTTCATCAGTACAAATATAATTATCAAAATTTGTTTGATTGCTAACTAATTTAAAATCAATATTATCTTTTCCTAAATATGCTTTAATATAATTTGCTTCCGATTCAATTTTATTTAAAAATTGTAAAATAGAAATTGTTTTAATGTTTAATGTTCTATTTCCTGATTGAATTTTGGATAATTCTACAATATTGTCAAGAAAAACTAGTAGTTCGTTTACATTTTTATCAATTATTTCGATGTATTTTTTATTTGAATCTTCGCCATTAAATTCTAGAAGTTGAGAAAAACCTAAAATTGCATTCATCGGAGTTCTGATTTCATGCGAAAGGTTTTTCAAAAAATTTGTTTTTAGTCTATCGTTTTCTTCAGCTTTTTCAAGGCTTATCTCAAGTTCTTTGGTTCTTATTTTAACAAGTTCTTCAAGATGGTTTTTGTAATTTGAAAGTTCGTTGTTTTGTATTGTAATTTCTTCATTTTGAGATTGAATATCTTTGTTTTGCTGATTAATTTTTTTAGATTGTGTTAAAATCTTCTTTCTGGTAATAATAAGTAAAATTATAATAAAAACTAAAAGAATTAAAATTATTGTAGCTAAAATTATAATCCATTTAAGATTTAAAAGCTGTTTTTGATTTATTAGGTTTTCTTTTTCAAGGGCATGTAAAGATTCTATCATTAAAATACGATTATTATTTTCAGATATTAAAATGCTGTCTAAAAGCCCTGTGTTTATTGCCAAATACTTATTTGCAAAATTAAGATTTGAATCTTTTTTTAAAATTGAATTTATAATTCTTAACGATTCTGCCAATTTATTTCCGGAGTCGTAATTGGAAATGTGTTCGTAATGTTTTATTATAGAATTTTCGACATTTTTGTAATCGTTTTGTAGCGAATATATTAACGCCATGCTTTTGTAACAAATAGGAATAATAAAATTTAACTCTTTGGTTTTAATACTTTTAATAGTTTGTGTGTAATATTTAATTGCTGAATCGTTTTTATATGTAAAGCCGTAAATTTCGGCAAGGTTTAAATAGCAAATTGTAATTTTTTCGTCGAGTTTGTTTTCAATTGATAATTCCAGCGATTTTCTTGTAAATTTTTCGGCTTCTTCAAATTTTTTATTTCTCATATATAAATTTCCGATATTTATATATGCTCTTATAATTGCGCTGTTATTTTCGGTTTTTTTTGCCAGATTGAGTGACTTATTGTAATAATTTAAAGATTTTTCATAATTACGAAGGCCAAGATTTGCATGGCCTAAAAGAACATATAAATCGCAAATTTTGTTAGTGTCTTTAAGGATTTTGTTATTTATTTCAAGCGATTTTTTGAAATATAATAAAGCTTCTTTTGGATAATAAACTCTTTGGTAAATTATTCCAAGTTGAGTGTAAATTTCTTGTTTTAATATATAATTTTTTCGATTTATTTTTAGGTCAATAAGTTTTTTATGGCATTTTATTGCTTGAACATATTTTTTTTGAATGAAAAAAATATTTGCTTTAACAAAAAGCAATTTTGATAATTCTGTATTAGTTAATTTATTATTTGTTAAAGCAATTTTTTTTCTTATTAATATTTCATCAGAATCGGGATTTAAATTTGAGTTCTTTTGAGAAAAATTAGTTAAGCAATCAATTCCATTTTTTGAATTAATTTTGCAAGTGTGCGTATTATCCTCAATATCAGTTGTTTTGTTTTGAGAAAAAGCAAAAAATGATATTAATAAATACAAAAGAAGAAGTATGAATTTTTTTAAAAACATATCTATTATTCTCAAATTTGTAGTAAAGATAATAATATAATGCTTAGCAAATATTTAAAAACAGACTAATATCTTAATCCTATTTGGTTAAAACCTTATAGTTTAATGTTTTATAAGCCATTTCTCCGTAATTATTCATTCCTTCAATAATTATTTCAAAATTTCCTGAAATATCAGAATGGAAAAATTTTATTTCAGCTTCGCCTTTTGAATTTGTTATAATTTTAGGATTCCAATAAATTGTTTCTCTTAAATCGTTTTGAATATTATTTATTTGCTTTTGGGTTTTATATTTTGGATTGTAAAATTCTTTAGGTGAATGATATCCAAGTATTTTAAAATTCACTTCGCCTCTTTTATAAAACGAACCTTTTTTTGTATATATTGCAATAACACCATTTGCAGCTCT
>JAFGWC010000133.1 GCA_016937695.1 Bacteroidales bacterium | reverse complement strand
TTGCTTGTTCATAATACTTTTTCAACAGAAAATGATATCGAAAAAGCTAATGCTTATTTTGAAAATTTATTTTTTGCTTTATGTCCGAATGCAAATCTATATATCGAAGATAAATTGCCTGATATCAGTATGTTATGTAAAGAAAAACAGAGTTTAACAATTGGCACAGATTCTTTAGCTTCAAATCATAAATTATCTGTTTTAGACGAAATGAAAACAATAAGCCAAAATTTCCCTGAAATTAATTTCTCTGAAATTTTAAAATGGGCAACATTAAATGGCGCTAAAGCATTAGGCTTTGATAATGAAATTGGCAGTTTAGAAATTGGAAAATCACCCGGAATTAATTTAATCAGCAACTTTGATTATAAGAATTTAAAATTACTAAAAGAAAGTAAAATTAAAGTAATTTGCTGACTAACAATTATTTACAATAAATCTAACTTGTTTTATTTTTATTGTCTAATTTCAGTTTTTTGTAGAAAAAAGTATAAAAAACAGAAATTGCAAACATTGCAGAAATTGATTTTGCAAATATTTCTGTCATAAGTCCTTTATCTATAAAGGCTAAAACACCTAAAATAAATGGTAGCACAGAAATTATAGCTACATATTTTGCAGCTCTGTTAAAATAAATCCAATATGCAAAAATTAAAAATATTAAAGCTAAACTTCCCCATTTTATCCAAGTAAATATCTGTAAATTAATTATTTCTGAGCTAAAATCACCAGAATTTAATTTAGATGTTATACTTAATAATTGCACATTTTCTAATACATCAAAAACAAAAGCAAATACGGCTAAAATAATTGCAATTATGTAAACTTTGTTGTTAGACAATTTAAAAATACTCCAAAACAGAAATACCAAGAAAAAAGAATAAATAAATGCAAAACCAAAATCTAGTTTATTTCCATAATCCATTTTTGCTATAAAATCCTCATTTGCAGATGTTTCTGATGATATTCCGAAAAAATCATAAACTTCAATTGGCGATTCAACAAATTCAAAATAAATTATTGGAGTAACAAAACCTTCAGACATATACACAGCTTTTTTAGGAAAAGTCTGCATCATAAATAAACTTGAAATAATTAAAATTAATCCTACAAATCCTGCTTTTATTAAAGGTCTGGTCTTCATGTTTATACAGATATATGGGTTAAAATTTATTTATACAAATATGCAATTTATAATTAAATATTATAAATTATCCTAATTCACCAATTTTTCTTAAAATATCTGGTTGCTTAATTGTAAATTTTCTGCCATCAAGTTCTATAATTCCATCTTTTCTGTATTCTGCTAATATTCGAACTGCATTTTCCATGGACATAGCTGAAAATTCAGCTAATTCTCTTCTGTTTAATTTCAATTCAAATATACTGTTTTTATAAATTTCTTCCGAAAAATATAACAAAACATCCGCTAATCTCCCACGCAATTGTTTTTGATTTATATCAAAGATTTTTTTATATACAAAATTTGTAGAATCGCTCAAGGTTTTTGTTAGTTCAAATAAATATTCTGCGTTTTTTTTAGCCAAATCTAAAATAATATTGGCATTAATCATACATACTTGTACATCTTCCAAAGCTGTAACTGTATAATTATATATTCCGCCACCAAACAAGGATTGCAAACCAATATATTTTCTCTCATTAATTATTTTCAAAATTAAATTCTTGTTTTTTCCTTCAATATATAGTTTTACCGATCCTTTAGCTAAATATAAAGCGTGAGTTACTTCAGTTCCTTGTTTACAGATATTCTCGCCTCTTTTAAACATTACAATAAGACAACTATTCTGAATTAAATCTACATCTTTTTCCTTTAGTTTACTTAATGAATATGACCTATAAGGACAAGCACTACAATTTTTTGCTTTTACAAATTTAGCCATTTTTCTGCTTATTAATAATTTGAAAATAAAGCAAATATAGGCTTTTTATATTTCATTTCAATAAAAATAACGTAAAATATTGATATACAACAATGTTTTAATTGCCAGATGTTCATCAATGATATTAATTTAAAATAATAATAATATATAATTTTGTCATCATTAATATTGATTTAATATATAACTATATTTTATAAAAGTAATTAATAAACTATGAAAAAATTACTAATTCTTGGAGCTGGTACAGGCGGTACAATTATGGCAAATAAAATGCGTAAAGCTCTTGAAAAAGATGAATGGGACATTACAATTATTGATAAATATAAAACACATTATTATCAACCAGGTTTTCTTTTTATTCCTTTCGGGATGTATTCTAAAAAAGATGTGATTAAGCCAAAAGCAGATTTTATACCTTATGGTGTAAACTTAATTTTTGCTGATGTTGATAAAGTTGTAGCAGAAAACAATCAAGTATTACTTAAAGACGGTGTTGTTTTAAATTACGATTATTTGATTATTGCAACCGGAACTCAGATATTTCCTGAAGAAACACCCGGATTGCAAGATAAATTATGGCGAAAAAATATTTTTGATTATTATACAATTGAAGGATCTGCTGCATTGGCTGATTTCTTTAAAACTTGGGAAGGTGGAGATTTGGTTTTAAATATTGCAGAAAATCCAATAAAATGCCCTGTTGCTCCTCTTGAGTTTGTTATGTTTGCCGATGCCTTTTTTGTTGAACGCGGAATGAGGGAAAAGGTTAATATTCATTTTGTTACACCAATGTCAGGCGCTTTTACAAAACCTCGTGCTTCAAAAGTTTTAGGTGGTTTATTAAAAGAAAAAAACATAAATATTATTCCTGATTTTTATATCGAAAGAGTTGATAATGAAAACAAAACAATTGTTTCATACGATGAAAAAGAAGTTCCTTTCGATTGCCTTATAACAATTCCTGTTCACAAAGGCGATCCAATGGTTGGAAGAAGCGGTTTAGGTGATGATATGGATTTTGCGCTTACTGATAAATATACTTTGCAATCTGATAAATTTAAAAATATATTTATTCTTGGCGATGCTGCTAATCTTCCAACATCTAAAGCCGGCTCTGTTGTACATTTTGCTGCCGAAGTTGTTTTTGAAAACCTTATGTGTTCTATTGAAGGAAGACCATATACCGGAAAATTCGATGGACATTCAAATTGTTATATCGAAACCGGTTTTGGTAAAGGTGCTTTAATTGATTTTAATTACGATACAGAACCTCTTCCTGGAGCGTTTCCGTTTCCCGGAATCGGACCTTTTGGTTTATTAAAAGAAACTAGAATGAACCATTACGGTAAATTACTTTTCCGTTGGATATATTGGCATATTTTACTTAAAGGAAAAGAAATGCCAATTAGTTCGCACATGACAATGGCAGGTAAAAAAATGCATGATTTTTAATCTAAAATATAAATAATCATGACAGATATAAATATGCAAAACCAAATTAATGAAATAAATCAAAAACTTGATTTAGTTCTTAATGAGGTTAATAAACAAAGACTTAAAAGAGAGCAATTAGAAGATCTTGCCGATGATTTATCAATAATTGGTAAAGACGCTTTTACAAGCACTGTTCAATCGCTTGATAAAGCAGGCGTAGATTTAGATTATGATGCCTTAAACAATCTGATAATCAGATTTGTACGAAATATTGGAACCTTTAATCAGATGTTTGAAACACTTGAAAGTGTAACTGACCTTTTTAAAGATTTATCTCCAATTATTAATCAAGTTGGTGTTGATGCAATTAATAAAATGACTGAATTTGAACAAAAAGGTTATTTTGAATTTATTGCTGAATGGATGAATGTTTTTGATAATATGATAAAAAATATCAACAAAGAAGATATTAAAGCTTTAGCTGATAATATTGGCCTGATTATCAACATCTTCAAAAATATTAGCAATGCTAAAATGCTAAATTCTGTAAACAATACACTTACTGTTTTTAATAATTTAGATAATGAAAATATTGAACAATATTCAATATGGAAAGTTATGAGAAAAATGAATTCTAAAGAAATGAAGCACAATATGGGTTTTATGATGAAATTTTTAGAACAACTATCTATTCAAACAAAAAGTAATTAAAAATTAATAAAAATTTAAAGTTATGGCACAAAAAAATTATTCAGGAGTTAATATATCAGTTGATGAAGAAGGATATATGACTGATTCCAGTCAATGGACAAAAGAAATTGCTAAAGAAATGGCAAAAGAAGAAGGTTTAAACCTTACTGAAGAGCACATTAAACTTTTGGAATTTATTAGAGAAAAAGTTTTAAGCGGTTCTGCATTAACAATTAGGGCAATTGGCAAATCCGGATTTACTGATATTAAAGGGTTTTATCAGTTATTTCCGGGTGCGCCATTAAAAAAAGCAACAAAATATGCAGGCGTTTCAAAACCTTCTACTTGCGTTTAGTTATTGTTTATTTTGAGGGTTGAATTAAGCACTTTCCATAGTTCTGAAAGTAATATGGAAAGTACATTTCAACAAAATATTTTCAAGAATAAATTTAAAACCAAAAAAAATGAGCGAAGAAAATAAATACCCGTTAAAAAAAGTGGTGATAATTTGTGCAAAAGGAAGCATTGAAGACGTTTATGCAACACTTGTTATGGCTAATGGAGCTGTTATGGAAGGCATTGAAACAAAAGTATTTTTTACATTTTTTGGGCTTGATGCAATAACAAAAAAGAAAATGCTGAAATTGCATACAGCTACAGTTGGAAATCCAGCAATGACAATGCCGGGTGGAATTCCATTTCCTACTTTATTAGGCGCAATTCCGGGAGTTGAGGCTGGAGTTTCTGCAATGATGAAAAAACAAATGGAAGCTCTTGATATTCCGCCTGTTGATGAGTTTTTAGAAATGATAACTGCCGGTGGAGGCGAATTATATGCTTGTAAATTGGCTGTTGATATGTTTAAACTAAAAAAAGAAGATTTATTTGATGATGTTAAAGACATTATAACAGTTGGCGAATTTTATGAATTAGTCGGAGGACAACAAACTCAAATAATCTTTACTTAGAATAAATTAGTGATAAAAAACCTGCAAGCGTCGATAGACCTTGCAGCGTTTTACTGCTTAAGTGCTTGTAGTTTAGGAGTATATATTCAGATTCTCTATTTTAAAAAAGATTTTATATCCTCTGCAATTTTTTTAAATTCCTCTTCGGTAAATTTTAATTTCGGTTTCTCAAAACTAATATCAGTAATTTCATTTATTGGAATTAAATGCAAATGTGCATGAGGAACTTCAAGTCCTACAACTGCAGTTCCTATTCTTTTACAAGTAACCGCTTTTTCAATTGCTTTTGCTACTTTTTTTGAAAAAATATTCAATCCGCCAAGTAAATCATCTTCCAAATCAAACATATAATCAATTTCTTTTTTAGGAACAACAAGCGTATGTCCTTTTGTAATTGGGAAAACATCTAAAAAAGCGAAAAAATTTTCGTCTTCGGCAATTTTATAAGCCGGAATTTCTCCATTAATTATTTTTGTGAATATTGATGCCATTTGTGTATGAATTAATAGTTTGAGAAAAATATTTTTTTTATCAAATTTAGAAAAAACTTTTCTATATTTTTATAAAATCCAAAATTAAACTTATACATAATAATTCTGTCAAAACTTCATTTATTATTTAAATGATTTTGATTTAATAAATTATTAGAATTTGGCACATTTTTCGCATATAATTAAAAAAAAGTAAAGGATACTTATGATATTTGATTTTTTCACTAAGAAAATCAAGGTTTTTGTTTCAGAGGCTTCTGATGATGTTTTGTACTTGAAAAGCAACTTAGAAAAGGTATTGGAAAGTGCTGGAATGGAAGTGTTATGCATAAATAATAATGAAAATATTGATGAAAATAATATAATTATTGAAACACAAAAGCTTCTTAACCAAGCAGATTGTTCAATCCACATTATTGGAAATTCTTTTAACAGAATAAATTTAGATAATCAAAATATATCTATTTCTGAATATCAATTACAACAAGCTCAAGAAAAAATAAATTTAAACAATACTGAATTTAAAGTATTTATTTGGCATCCAACATCAGTTAGCAGTCAAATATCTGATAATGAACAAGATGACTTTATTAGTCAAATAAGGCAAAGTATTCATCATAATATGATTTATTCAAACAGAGATATTGCAATTTCTTTTGTTGAAGATATTCGTTCGGTTATGTATTCTTTTAAACCAAAAGAAATTAAAACAAAAAATTCTGATTTATTTTTTATTTATAATCAACTTGATGAAGAAAGTGCTAAAGCAATTTCAAATTTAGTTAGTGATATAATTGATACACAAACACTTGAAATTATTTTAAGTGAAGATATAGATTATTCTGAACTTATTGTGCAGCAAGTAAAAAAGTCAAAATTTATGGTTATTTATTATAAAAACACATCTGATTGGGCAGAACCATTTGTTAAACAGGTTTGGAAAAAAACGGGAGGCGCTTCATCTAATGTTCCAATTTTATTTATTGGAGATGAAAATGTTGCAGAAAATGAACATATTGATTTTGAAGCGCCAAATGTAACGTCAATAAAAGTTGCAAACGATATTATACCAATAGAAATAAAAGTTCAATTTGATTCATTAACAGAAAATAATTAAAATTGCAGAATAAAAAAAGCCCATATCCAGGTTTAAGACCATTTACTGAAGAGGAATCTATTTATTTCAAAGGAAGAGATTTGCATATAAAGCAAATTATTGAGCAACTTGAAAAGAAAAAGATTACAATAATTACCGGTGCTTCCGGAGATGGAAAATCATCTTTGGTTTATGCAGGAGTTATTCCAAATGCAAGAGCCGGATTTTTTCATGCAGAATATAATAATTGGTTAATTTGCGATTTTAGGCCTGAAAGAAATCCGCTTACTAATTTAGCTAAAACTCTAGCTAACAACTTTGATTATTCTGAAAATGAGATATATAACGAATTAAAATTAGGCTTTTCATCAATAATAAAATTGTTTAAAAAGTCAAAATATTTTATAGATAAAAATTCTGAAAATTGGCTGAATGCAACAAATGATGAAAAAAGAATTATAAAATCAAAAGGAGCTAATTTGTTTATTCTTGCTGATCAATTCGAAGAATTTTTCACAAATCCCGAGAATTATTCTAATGGAGTTCCTTCCGAAGAAGCTTATGTTACTGTAAATTTATTATTGGAAACCGCAGGAATTTCTATTGTTGAAGATTTACCTATTTTTATTGTGTTTACAATGAGGTCTGATTTTATTAGTCAGAGTGTGGCTTTTACAGGATTGCCAGAGTATATCGGCTATAGCCAATTTTTTATTCCAAGGCTGCAAAGAAATGAATTTCAGCAAGTTATTGAAGAGCCGGCAATGCTTGCCGGAGGCAAAATATCTAAAAGATTAACCGAAACTTTAATTAACGAGTCAAGAGAAGGATTTGACCAATTACCTATTATTCAGCATACTTTAAACCAGTTGTGGATTATGGCTGAAAGTGGAAATGATGAAATGGATTTAGAACACTTGGTTAAATTAGCAGGTCTTGATACTAAATATCTTTCAAAAACGGATAAGCAGGAGTTTGAAAAATGGATTAAAAATCAAGAGAAATTTAAACAAAAGTTTTTCAAAAGTGCTGATTTAACTAATGTTTTAAACACACACGCTAATATTTTATACGAAACTGCATTTTTTTATTTTACTGAAATTATTGAATGGGGAGAAAAAAACATAACTGAAAATGATGCAAAATTTATTATTAAAACAGCTTTTCAATCTCTAACTAAAATAGATCAAGGAAGAGCTGTTAGAAATAGAGCTACTCTTAGAGAAATTACAGATATAATTAACAATGAAAACATTTCTTACGAAACTGTTTGTGGAGTTTTAAATATTTTCAGACTAAAAAACAATAACTTTTTGCGCCCATTTATTGATGCAAGCGATATTGAAACTCAGTTTTTACATGCCGATACAGTTCTTGATATCACACATGAGGCATTAATAAGAAATTGGGAATTGTTAGTTTATTGGGAAAACGAAGAAAAAGAAAATTATAATAATTTTCAAGATTTTAAAATTCAACTTCAAAGATGGATAGATAGTGGAAAATCGAAAGAGTTTGTTTTGCCTTTAGGAACTCTTGTGCATTTTGAAAACTGGTACGAAAAATTTATGCCAAATAAATATTGGATTGCTAAATATGAAAAATCTATAGATTCAAATGAAAATTTAATGGACGAGGCTGATATATTGGCAGATAACATTAAAAAATATCTTCAGATAAGTAGAAAAACAATAACTAATATTGAAAAAGCAAAAAAAAGAAGAAGAGCAATTTATTTGATTGCGTCAATTGTTGCAATGATTGTTTTAGGAGCATTTACATATTGGGCAATGCTTGAAAAAGCGAATGCTCTTGATCAACAAAAAATTGCCGAAGAAAAAACCAGATTAGCAGAAGAACAGACCAGAATTGTTGAAGCTCAAAAAAATGAAATTTTAACAGCTAATGAAATTGCAGAAAAAGAAAGATTAAAAGCCGAAAATAGTGCAAAAGAAGCATTGTGGGCTAAAGCTCAATCTGACGAAGCTAAAGAAAATGCCGTTTTTTTAAGAGTTTTAGCCGAAGAACAAACAATTATTGCAAAAAATGAAAAATTAAATGCTTTAAACGAAAAAGTTGAAGCTGATAAACAAAGAATAATTGCCGAAAAAGCTAAAAATACTGCTATTGTGGCAAGCGATAGCACTAAAGTATTAAGTTATTTATCTCTGGCACGTTCGCTTGCTTTAAAAGCTCAAAACCCATACGAAGATCCTCAAATAAATCTTCTGCTTGCAATGCAGGCATATTACTTCAACATTAAATATGGAGGTTTTGAACGAAATCCGGATATTTATAACGCTTTAAGATACTCTTTAACTGCAAATGGTAAAAATAATATTCTTAACTTTGTTAAAGAAAACATTGTATCCTTTTTTGTAGATGAAAGATTTCTTACTGTACATACCGAAAAAAATGAACTTGTACAGTACGATTTAAAATTGAACGATATTCTTAGTAGAGAAAGATTATTTAAAATTAAAATACCAATTAACTCATCTTTCTTTTTGTCTGATAAATACTTAGTTATTGGTTTTGAAGACAGAAAACAAAAATTGTATTTTATTGAAGATAAAACAGAATTTAATCTTGACGGACACGGCGGACTTATTAGATCTGCAGATAAAAACCCAACTAATAACGAGTTTGCTACTGCAGGACGTGATAAAACTATCAGGATTTGGGATATTAAAGAAGAAAATCAAAAATCAAAAAAAGTATATACTGCAAATTCAAGAGTAAATGCAATAAAATACACTGCTGATGGTAAAAATATTTTAGCAGCTTGTAACGACGGAAGCATAATTTTGTGGAATGTTGAAACAGGTGAAGATAAACTTTTAGATAAAAAAGAAGGAACTAGAGCTATTTCTATTGGCGAAAATGATAAAAGAGATGTGCTTGCAGTTGGTTACGATAACGGTAATGTTATATTAGTTTATCCGAATAAAAATTATAACTATAAAAATTACTTGCTAAGCAATACAGGAATTAATGCAATCGACTTTAATTCAAGCAGTTCTGTTATGTCAGTTTCTAAAAATAATAGAAATATTGACATGAACAATATAGAAAATATGTCTTTAAACACGATAAAAATTTTCGATCATGAAGTAAAAGTTAGAAATCTTATGTTTGCTAAAAACGACAGACTTTACGGATTATGCGAAGATAATACAATTCGTTTTTGGGAAAAAGACAATAAAACATATGCTGATATTGTTAAATCTATATTGAAAAGGAATTTTACCAAAGAAGAATGGGAAATTCATGTTGGTAACAATGTAAAATATGAAACTACTTTAAAAGGTTGGAATAGTAAATAAAAACTATAAAAATGGCAACTAAAATTAACATTTTAATAATATTATTATTTCTGATTATACCATTTCAAATTAAAGCTCAGAATGATTGTGCAGATAATCTAGCTAATTCTCAAAAGCTTTTTGAAGATGGTGATTTTAGAAATTCTATAATAATAATGGAAAAATTGCTAGATGAATGTGATTTAAATCGTACTCAGGAAAACGAAGTATTAAAATTACTGGCTAGCGCAAATTATGAGATGGATGAAATTGAAATTGGAAATAAATATGTAGAAAAATTTTTAAGGAAAAATCCATTTTATATTGCCAGCAAAAAAAGTGATCCATATACTTTTATCGAAACTTTAGATAAATTTAAATCATGGCCAAGATTTTCGGTTGGAATTAGAGCAGGAATGCCTTTAATTAAAGTTTATACTCAAAAAATTTATCCAATTTTAGATACGGCAAATTATTTAAACAATTATTATACATCAAATGCGCTACTTGGAATGCTTGAATTTGCTTGGAATATCAACAAATATTTATCAGTAAATATAGGCTTTGGTTTAAGAACTCAAAAAATTATACACGAAGTTCCAATGTATAATAACGAAATTGTTTTTAATTATGAAGAATCCAGTCTTATTGGAAATACACCTTTGTATGTGCAATTTACTTTACCAACAAAAAGCTCTTTTACGGGTGCAATATATGTTGGAGCCGAAGTAAATGCTTTAAGCAGAGCATCTTACAGCTATATTTATACTTCTGATGGAATTTCTGATGAATTTGCAAGTTTTCTAAATAAAAAGCGCATTAACATAAATATTGATATAAATGAAAGAAATCTTATACGAAAAGCTTTAATTTTTGGAGGAAAGTTTATTTATAAAATCAATAAATTTTCAATTTTTGCTGATGTTCGGTATATTAAAGATTTTGATTTATATAATAATCCGGATAAACATTTTGTAAATCCAGATTTGTATTTTACAAATTCTTACACTTTAAGTGATATTAAATTGGAAACAATTGATTTTTCTTTAGGATTTACATTTAATTTTTCATATAAGGTAAAACCAAAATATTAAAAAAATAAAAACATGAAAAATTTAATAATACTTACTGTTTTTTTGTTGTTTATTTTTAGTTCTTGTGAAAAAATAGAACCATTAATAGCTGATAAAAGTGAAATACCAATAAATTTTTATTACGAACAAATTTATGTGCAACCAATAATTGTTGATAATCAGATTGTTGCTGTTATTAACGATAATGTTTCTACTTTTTTAATAAGCTATGATGCTGAAGGAAATAAAAATTGGGAAAAAAACATAGACTCTTATGTGATTGATAATCAAGAATATAAAAACATTTATAAACTAAATTTGACTTTAAATAGAAACAGTGAAATTATACTTAATATGATTGCTGGAGATTATATGCAAACCGTTAAACTTGTAAAATTCGATAAACAAGGAAATTTTATAAATCAGTTTACAGATAATATTCATCATCCCGATACAATTTTTTTTAATGATAATTTAGGAAATGCCGATACTTTAACAAACGACTCTATTCCAGTGTTTTATGCAAGAAAAATACTTTCTTTAAGCGATGGAAAAACTTTAGTTTTAGCTCATGAAAAATCACCATTAATCGACAGCACAGTTTTTCAATTTTCTTTTTACGATACAAACGGTAATTTTATTGAAGATAAATATTCTTTTATTGAAGAAGCTGATAATCAGTACGATATCAATCATATTTATTTAACTTCTGATGATAAACTAGCTTTGCTTTTTGATTTACCAAATAATGTAAAAGCTTTTGCTTTAATGGATTTAAATGGTAATTTATTATATATTCCGGTTTTAGTTCCAAGCGCATTTAATATTTTTTCTTTTTATGAAAATACTGATGGAAATTTTATTTATACAGGTCAAACTTTTGGTGGAAATTCTGTTTTAACAGGTTTAATTTTCTGCATCAATAGAGATGGAGATATTTTATGGCAAGAAAATTATCAGCAAAATATTGCTTCAATCTTTTTATCTGTTTACGAACTTTCTGATGGATATTTATTTACTGGATTTAATTCAACTTCATTAGAAACCAATTTAGACTGGCGAAACTCGTTTATAAATGAAAAAGATGCTAAAGCAATACTTTTAAAAACAGATTTTGAAGGAAAAATGGTTTGGGAAAATATGATTCAAACTCAGCAAGAATCTACTTTTGGCGCTGTTTCTATTTTCTCAGATAAAATTACTTTTTTCGGACAAAAAATTTCTAATAATATTGTAAATACAATGTTTTTTAATCTTGATTCTCAAGGAAATATCACCAATTAATATGAATTTTGATTTAATACATATAATTATTTCAGTCGCGTTGATAATATTTATTATTATCAGCACTTTATTGTTTTTTTCTTTAAAAAATAAAAAAAAACAAACTAAAAAAATAATAGAAAAGGCTAAAATTAAATTTTTAAAAGAAGAAGAATATCTTCAAAAAGAAATACAAAGACAAAATTTTATAATTGAAGATTTTAGAAAAAGAAATGGTAAATATGTCAGTAAAGATAAAGAGAATAATAAACAAATTAATAATGAGCTGAATATTGAAAATAATAATCAAATAAGAAGCAAAATATCTGATAATGAGCAAAATCAGTTTACTGAAAAGAATAAAAAATTGTGGGAGTTAAGCACAGCAATTCATAAAGAAAAAAATAAAATTGATAAATTAAGAAAACAAGTTGAATACCGACATAACGAAGTTACAAAAAGCATTACTTATGCACAAAGAATCCAAAAAGCCTTATTACCCTCAAGTGAGCAATTAGATGCATGTATTTATGAGCATTTTGTTTTGTGGCGGCCTAGAGATATAGTTTCCGGTGATTTTTATTGGACAAAACAAATTGGTAATTTTTCGATTATTGTTGTTGCCGATTGCACCGGACATGGAGTTCCTGGTGCTTTAATGAGTGTGCTTGGAATTTCTTTTTTAAATGAAATATTTGCATCAGGAAAAATGATTAGAGCTAGCGAAATTCTTGAAAAAATGCGCAAGCTTATTAAAAATGCACTTCATCAAAACGAAAGCAATTTTAAGAAAATAAGAACAAGCGATGGAATAGATATGGCGGTGTGTATTATTAATAATCAAACACTTGATGTTAATTTTGCAGGAGCTAATAACCCTTTGTTTCTTATCAGAAATAACGGACTAAAAGTGTTTAAAGCGAATAGAAACCCTGTTGGAATTCATCCTTTTGAAAAGCCGTTTACCGATTATGATTATAAATTACAAAAAAACGACAGGCTTTTTATGTTTTCTGATGGTTTTATCGACCAATTTGGTGGAGATGGTGGAAGAAAATTTTTAAGTAAAAATTTTAAAAACTTACTTTTACTTATTTCTAGTCAGAATTTTACAATGGAAAAAGAAAAAGAAATCTTAGATAATGCTTTAGATGACTGGAAAGGCCCTGTAAATCAACAAATTGACGATATTCTTATCTTTGGAATTAAAATATAAAAATTAAAAAATTCTGTATCTCATAATAAACTATGAGATACAGAATTTTTTTTAAATGTCTTCTGTTTCTGCAATTTTAGCTAGAATTCCTTCATAAGGAATTAACAAATACAATTTATTTTCAAATTTTATTTCTGTACCTGAATATTCTTTATAAAGAACTGTTTCGCCAACTGAAATCTCTACATTTTCAATTTTACTCATTGCAACTACTTTTGCAAATTTGTTTTTTTCTTTTGCAGAATTAGGAATAATAAGGCCACTTGCAGTTGTTTGTTC
This sequence comes from Bacteroidales bacterium, assembly GCA_016937695.1. Classification (GTDB taxonomy): domain Bacteria; phylum Bacteroidota; class Bacteroidia; order Bacteroidales; family NBLH01; genus NBLH01. Next base: position 53,294 of record JAFGWC010000133.1, on the reverse strand, counting down.
TTTTTTATCTTCAGTAATATCTAATAATATGTTTTGATTAACTGGTTGTAATTCTTTCATTTTTTTATTTTTTAAAGTTTTTATTTAAATTTTATCCTTGAATATCTAACATCGAATTAATTTTTGATTTATCAAAACCAACAATAATTTGTCCATTTATTTCTGTTTGTGGAACACCTTGTTGTCCACTTTTTTTCACCATTGCTTCTGCGGCTTTCTGATCTTTTGAAACATCAACTTCTCTAAATCTGATATCATTTTTTCTCAAATAAGCTTTTAAAGTATTACACCACGAACAGGTAGGTGTTGAATATACTATTACATTTTTTAATACTTTGCCTTCTTTTTTTGCTTTTGCGATGTAAATAATATTTTCAAATAGTGCTTTGTAATAACTTTCATCTTGGCATCCTTTTATTACATTTATAAAATTGCCATTCTGAAATTCAAGTAGCGAAGGTGCAGATGTAATATTAAATTCTGTATGAATATCTCTTACTTTTGAAACATCAGCAGCAAAAACATTTATATCATCAACTATTTCAACAACTTTATTTAAATTCTCGTATGCACAATCGCTTTTTTCAGAACCAGATTTATATAATAAAATATAACTGCTTTCTATATCTTTAATCTTTTTTATAAGATCACTATGCGAGTCAACTAATTTAATACTCATTTTTCTTTAAATATATTTTCCTGGTGGATTTATCATTTTCTATGCCAAAAAAATAATAGTACAAATTGGCATGTTTTTATGAAATTTTGGCAGCTTTTTAATTTGGAAGGTGAGTTTGTAGAATAATTTTATTCTAAATAGAATGTAAATAAATTAATTATAACAAACAATAATATTCTATTCAACACTTTATTGAATAGAATATTAAAAAGATGGAAATAAATAAAGCGTAAATAAAAAACTGTTCTTATCAAAAACCTTGATTCTCAGCTAATCTGTCTTGAATAAAAACTGTAACACATCCTTTTTGTTTTTCCTCAGGAGCATTAAATCCAGACTCGCTATTTTCTTTATTGCCTTCAATAGATGCAACATCAATTATTATTTTTAAACTTGTAGTGTTATCCGGATAAAAATTAAAAGAAGGATGAACTTCTTTTCCTTGTTTATCATCAAAATATGCTTTTAAAACACATTCGCCTTTCATGCTGTTTTCTGTTTCTCCAGGTAAATCTAAGACAATTTGATTTGTACTTAAGTCAATAATTTTAAACTTAATATTATTATTGAATACAGGACTGGCATAAAAAGATATTTTATAATCTTTCCCCTTATTTAAAGTCAGTACAAATTCATATTTATTCCCGGTTAGGCATTGTGCGCTTTTCGATAAATTATTAAATTTATATGGTGCAGATGCTACTCTCATAGTCAAAGTACTAGGACAATTAAGCGATTGAGAGAATACCCAGAAAGGGATAAATAAAATTATTATTATCAGTTTTATTTTAAATATTTTCATCTTATTATTTTTTATATGATTCAGAATTTTCAATTATTAATTGCTATATAATCTTAATTTTTGGTTATTTTATTTCTTATATTTTTAATTTCTTGCTTTAAAGATATAAATTGTTCTTTTGTCATGATAATTTTACTTGACCCGCCGACTATAATTTTATCTGAGTCTTCTTTTTTATTTAAATTTTCAACAGCTATTGTCTCAAGACTTTCGTAAATAGTACTTAATGGTTTTAAATCATTTATTGTTCTTTGTATATTATCATCATATTTATTTTGATCCAAATACGACATTAAATTATCAATTACAAGTTTTTGATCTGCTAATAATTGAATAACGGCAGGATCTTGTTCATAATTGTCTATCATATTAGAAACTACGAAAATACTTTCTACCCAACCACCTGTAACGATAAGCGCCAACGATTTTTTACGATTTGAGCTTTCAAGATATCTAACAATACTAAAATATGAATCACTTGTAATTTTTAATAATGAATCTTGATCATCAATAATATTATCGATTCTGCCAATAAGATTTTCATCAAAAACTGCAGAAATTCCAATTTCATCACTTAGTGTTCTTACAGTATTCAAATAATCAACAGATTCTTGATATTTATTAAATGATGCAACATAAGCCAAATCTGCAGAATACACTCCAAAATTTAATTCTTTTGATCTAGTATCAATGTATTGATCAATATTCCCTGTAGAATTTAATATGTCTTTTGAATATTTTAAGTTGCCTTCTTTTATAAAGCTAAATAAGCCTTCAGGTGACGGAATTAGATAATAAGTTTGACTTTCTGTTTCTTTAATAAATCCCTGATCCATATCAGTTGATATTTCGTCGTCAGTTTGATTATGTCCATCTCCATTACATGAAGAAATGCTAAATAAAAAGACAAAAGGAACTATTAGGTTTAAAAATCTTAAAAATGAATTCATCGTTTTGTATTTTGAGTTAGTAATGTCAATATTATTATGTAAAAATAAGAAATAGTTATATTTCAGTCAAATTCTATTATTGCTAAAAACGTACCAAAAGTATTATTTTTCAAACATAAAAAAACAGTTCTTCATGGATATTTAGCTTTTTCAAATATAAGATTAATTTATTTAATAGACTAAATATCCTTAAAGAACTGTTTCCTTTTACAAATAAGTATATATTTATTTGTAATTAGAATCAAATTTTTTTATTGCCCAAGCTGCTGTATAATAGCTAATTGCAATTAATATAGGCCACGAAATTAAGGTAATTATTTCAACAGTATACATAATTTATAATTTTTTAATATGAATGACTTTCAGATTCTATTTCTTCCAAAGTTATTTTCTTTTTATCCATTGCTCTCCATGCAAACCAGATATATGCTAATACAAATGGCACAATTAATGAAACGTAGCTCATTGCTGTTAATGTAAAGTGGCTGGAGGAGCTATTTTCTATTGTTAACGAACTTTGTAAATCAAATGTTGATGGATAAAAGGAAGTATTATTATATCCGGCTATTAAAAATAATGCAAATACAGTTAATACAGTTCCTGGTCCTGTAAACCAGATCCCATTATCTTTTCCTTTAAATATTGACATAAATAAACCCAATAATACCAAAACAACACCAATTAGCATAATAATAAGTACTATTGGCATTTCAATTAAATTATTGAAATATTTGTATGGTTCCATAAATATTTCTTTTGTTTCTGGGTTTACAGCAAAACCTTCAATAAACATTAATCTGATTAACCAGAAAAGAAAAAACATTAAGAATAAAACAGAATTTATTTTCAAACATTTTTTTGTGCGAGCATTTATTTCTTCATTATCTATATTATTTTGGAAATAAAGTAAAGCTAAGGTTCTAGCTAAAAAGAAAACAGCTAAACCTAAAGCTAAGTTTTGAAGAAAAGCAAGATTATCGACTGTCCAAACCGCTTCTAAACCATGAAATGGTGTTTCCCATGAAGAAATAACAGGCATTCTATCTGAGCTTAAATTCAAAAGATTTAATTTATTTACAGAAAACATTGAACCTGTAAAAAATGTAGAAACTGCTGTTCCTAAAAGAATTGTTCCTAATAATCCATTTATAAATAAGAAAAACTCATACGTTTTTTTCCCAAGAAAGTTACTTTCTTTTTTTCTATATTCGTAAGAAACAGCTTGAATAATAAATGCAAATAATATTGCCATCCAAACCCAATAAGCACCACCAAAACTTGTTGAATAAAATAAAGGAAATGAAGCAAATAACGCTCCACCAAATGTAACTAAAGTTGTAAATGTAAATTCCCATTTTCTCCCAAGAGAATTAACAACAATATCTCTTTCTCCATTAGTTTTTCCTAATGTGTAAATTAAGGTTTGTCCACCTTGTACAAAAAGCAAAAAAACTAGTAGCGCGCCTAATAATGAATCTATTAGCCACCAATATTGCTGTAAACTTAGATGTGATAAATTTTCGAACATTATTTGTTTCCTCCTTCATTTATTGATTCAACAATTTCTTCATTATGAGAACCTTTTCTAATTTGTGTTAATAAAATTTTTATTTCTGCTATAAGAAGTGCTGTAAATATTGCTAAAAATAAGAAAAATGTAATTTGAACGCTGCTTTGGTCTAATTGAGACACAGCTGCAATATTTGGCATTAAATCTTGTATAACCCAAGGTTGGCGGCCAACTTCTGCAACAACCCAACCGGCTTCTGAAGCAATATAAGCTAAAGGGATTGTCCATAAACTTAACCATAAAAGCCATTTTTTGTTTTCTAGTTTGTTTTTAAATCCAAAGTAGAAAGTTAAAATAAATAGAAGTAAAAAGAATACACCCAAAATAACCATTATATGAAATGAATAAAAGCTTATTTTAACATTAGGAACCAATAAATGAGGGTCTTTTCCAAAATAGTAGCCATATCCAAAATGCTCAAAATTATCATTAAACAATTTTAATGAGCTTTCAGCTAATTCTATTTCATTTGTTTTTTTTGCATTTTTATATGCTAATAAAGCATCTATTGCTATTTTTCCTTTTTCAATTCTTTCTTCGTAAGATAATATATTCTGTTCTTTATTTCCATGAACTAAATCTTTAATTCCTGGAACAAAGGCATCTGAATTAAAAAATGCTAAAAATGATAATGCGCTTGGAATTTTAACGCTAAAAGCAAATTTTTCCATATTTGGTTGGTTTTCATCTTTGCTTCCAAAAAATCCAAAAGCTACTAATGGTGCATTTGTTTGTCCTTCATATAAACCTTCCATTGCAGCTAGTTTCATTGGTTGATATCTTGCAATTACTTTTGCAGAACCATCTCCTGTTCCTATAGTAAATATTATTGCAAAAAATCCAAAAACAGAAGCTAAAATTATACTTCTTTTTGCAAGAAATAGTTCTCTGTTTTTCAGTATGTACCATGCGCTAACACCAATAACAAAAATTGATGCTAATACATATGCTGAAGAAATTGTATGTATGAATTTATTTATTGCGGCAGGGTTAAAAAGAACATCCCAGAAATTATTCATTTCATTTCTTACTGTTTCTGGGTTAAATGTCATTCCTGAAGGGTTTTGCATCCATCCGTTTGCAACTAAAATCCATAAAGCAGATAAGTTAGAGCCAATAGCAACAAGCCATGTAGATAACAAATGTATGTTTTTGCTAACCTTATTCCAACCAAAAAACATGATTGCAATAAAAGTGGATTCCATAAAAAATGCCATAATTCCTTCAATTGCTAAAGGTGCTCCAAATATATCACCAACAAACCACGAATAGTTCGACCAGTTTGTTCCAAATTCAAACTCTAAAATGATTCCGGTTGCAACTCCTATTGCAAAGTTTATCCCAAATATGGTCATCCAGAACTTTGTTACTTTTTTCCACTCTAAATTACCTGTTTTGACATAAATTGTCTCCATCATGGCAATAATAAATGATAAACCGAGAGTTAATGGCACAAAAATCCAATGATACATTGCAGTTAGGGCAAACTGCGCTCTCGACCAATCAACTAATCCCCAATCGATATTCTCCATATTATTCTTTGATTTTGGTTAATTGTTTAGATACATATTCAATTTTTTCTTCATCTGTGTTAAATTGCGAATTCAAAAAGTTCTCGAAAAAAAATAATTTTAATATAGCAAACATGATTATCAATTTTAATATAATTATCAACCATAGTTTTTTACCTGATTTCGACATATTTGTAAAACCCTCGTAATAAAACAGATATATTTTTTTAAGCATAATAAATTTAGTTTTAAAGATGATTTTAGAAAACGAAAAAAATATATAAGAACCTCTTTATCTTATTTAAATTATTACAAACTTAATCAAGAAATTAAATTTTAACAAATATATTTTAACTTTTTTTAACGATTAATAAAACTTATTTTTGTATCGAACAAATGTTCGCTAACTTTACACAAAAAATATTATGCCAAGACCCAAACGTAGCAGGAAAATGTTTTCTTTACCTTTAACAGAAGGATTTAAGCCAATAGGAGTAAGAGTTAAGAATGCAGAGGCGCTTATTTTATTAAACGAAGAATACGAAGCTCTGAAACTAGCTGATTATAATAATTTTACGCAAGAAGATGCTGCAAAAAAAATGAACGTTTCACGACCGACTTTTAGTAGGATTTATGACAAAGCCAGAAAAACTATTGCCAAAGCATTTGTTGAAGGTAAAATAATTATCATCAAAGGTGGAGATTATTCTCTTGATGAAAATTTAATTTATTCTGATGATGATAATTCAGCAATTAAAAATGTAAAATATGAATTTGGAATAGGTGGATATTGTATTTGTTTAAAATGTGATATCAGAATTACTCATATTGCAGGAAAGCCATGTATGGAAAATAAATGCCCTAATTGTGGAGAACCTATGCTTAGGGAAAATTCGTATTTGTACCAGCAACAAAAAAATAAAGAGGAAAGCTGATTTCATAAAATTTGTTTAGAATTTTCTTATATTGATAAATTATAATAATTTTGCATAAAAAAAACAAAACTTATAAGCAATGGATACAAAAAACTTAGGATTTGATACCAAATTAATACATGCAGGAGCATACGAAGACGAAATGGGTAGTGCAACTGTACCTATTTATCAAACATCTACATTTAAATTTAAAAGTGCACAACATGGTGCTGATTGCTTTTCAGGTAAAAGCAACGATTATATCTATACCCGAATAGGTAATCCAACAATTAAAGCTTTAGAAGATAATATTGCTGCTCTAGAAAACGGATTCGGCGGTATTGCAACTAGTTCAGGAATGGGTGCTGTTAGTGCAATTTATTTTGCTTTATTAAGTCAAGGTTCTCATATGATTAGTACAGCTTCTGTTTATGGGCCTTCAAGAGGTTTAATGGAACAAGATTTTAGTCGTTTTGGTGTTGAATCTTCTTATGTTGATACTTCAGATATTGAGAATATTAAAGCTGCTATTAAGCCAAATACAAAAGTATTATATATTGAAACACCTTCAAATCCAACAATGCAATTAACAGATTTAAAAGCTGCTGTTAAAGTAGCAAAAGAACATAATCTTATTGTTGTTGTTGATAATACATTTTCAAGTCCATATTTGCAAAAACCTCTCGATTTAGGCGTTGATGTTGTATTTCATTCAGTAACTAAATTTATTAATGGACATGCTGATATTGTAGGCGGTGTTATTGTTGCAAAAACAGAAGATCTTTATAAAAAAATTAGGCATGCAATGGTTTATATTGGAAGCAATATGGATCCACATCAAGCATTTATGGTAATAAGAGGTGTTAAAACTCTTGCTATTAGAGTTGAAAGAGCTATGGAAAGTGCTATGAAAGTTGCAGTATATCTTGAAAATCACCCTAAAGTTGCTTGGATAAAATATCCAGGATTAAAATCTCATCCTCAGCACGAATTAGCAAAAGAGCAAATGAGTGGTTTTGGTTCTATGATTAGTTTTGGCTTAAAAGGTGGTCTAGAAGCAGGTAAAACTTTGATGGATAATGTTCATCTTGCTATATTAGCTGTTTCTTTAGGTGGTGTTGAAACTCTTATCCAGCACCCTGCATTAATGACTCATGCTGCAGTATCTAAAGAAGATAAAGATAAAGCAGGAATTACTGAAGATTTAGTTCGGTTTTCTGTTGGAATTGAAAATGTTGAAGATATTATTGCTGATTTAGATCAAGCATTGGCAAAAGTTTAATTTATTTTAAAAGAATAAATATCAAAAAAAAGCTCTCAAATTTGATTTTGAAAGCTTTTTTTGTTTTTTAATTTATTGTTGGAAAATTTGCAATATCTTTTTGGGGATTAAATGCGTGTCCTGAATCATTTATCATTTTTTGATACATAAAACTATTTGCACCAAATACAACAGTCATAGCATCATATCCTAAAATCCTTAAGTATGCAGCAACAGAAGAACTTTGATGACCTGAATAGCAATAAACAGCGATAGGTTTATTGGTTGGTAAAGTTGATAAAAAAGTATTTCTGTCTAGTGATTTTCTTGGTTCATATTGAACAGAGCCTTTTATGTGTCCTTCAGAATATACCTCTTTTGGTAAATAGCTTATAATATAATAATTGTCAGAATTTTCGATAACAGTGCTAGCATCTATTTTGGCTTTTTTAAAACCTTCAGTTGCTAGTTTTTGAACACGATCGTTTATAATTAAGTAACCATTAGTTTTTCCTGTTGAAATTTTTGGATAATCGCTTTTTTCAGGCATTTTATTTTCTGCAAATTCCATAAGAGAAATATATTTGCTTGAAATATTGTTTTTCCATTCATTTGTTGATGAATTTGCCCAACCAGAAATTCCCCATTTTAAAGCGTAAACATTTCCGTAGCCGATAAATCTCAATAATGTTGCGTAATAAGAGGCAGTTTGTCCTGCATAACATACAAGAACAATTTTTTTATGTGTAGACAAATCATTTTGAACGCTTAAATATTTTGCTATCTCATTTGGCTCTATATTAATCGAATTTTCAATATGTGCTTCTTCATAACTTCCATTATCTCTAATATCAATTATTAGATAATTGTCTATGTTTTCATATACTTCATCAGCTAAAACTAGTGCTGGAGTATTTTTTGAATCTATTAAATTCCCTGATTTTTCGATGAAATTAAAAAGAAGTTCAGTTTCGTTAACATTTTTTGACTGCTCAACGACTATTTCTTTTTTATTATAAATAGAATCATTATTACATGATACAAATACAGATAATATTATAATTAAAACTGATATGTATAGTTTTATATCTTTCATTTCTTTTATTTTTTAACTTTTATCTTGAATAACTTTTTGTTTAGCATCCTCCTTCAGCTCCTCCTTTTTTCTTTTTCTTTTTAACCAATGTAGGTTTGGTTGCATTATTTTCTGATGTTGTAGAACCTGCGCCTGAAGTTTCTTTAACAATTTTGGCAAAATCATACCTTGCTGTTTCGTTTCTGAAATTTCCGGTTAAAGGTGAAAAATTATTGATTATATTTGGTTTAACATAATCATATCCGCCAAGTAATATTTTATTGTTTTTATAACCAATTTGAGTTAGAATTATCCATGGACCACATGCGCCACAATGATCTGAATAATACAGTACATTTATTTTTTTATCTTGATTTAATATATTTTTGTATTCTTTATCAAGTATTTTGTGTATTGGAATGTTAATAGCATTTTTTATATGCCCAATTAAATAATCATGTGTGCTTCTTAAGTCAATAAATTGATACAAAGAATCGTTTTCATAAATAATATTTATGAATTCTTCTAATCCTATAATTTGTTTTTGAGTTTGTAAATTTTCAAGCATTTTTTCTGTTGAAATATTGTAGTCAATTTCAGGTTTTTTAGTAAATATTACTCCAAAAATAATAATAACAGCAAAAATTAAAATCCCAATAGGTAATTTGTTGGAAATTAAATTATAATCTTGTTCTAAATTTTGGTTCATGATGAATATTTTTTAACTTTTTCCTTTAACTTTTGTCTTTATCCTTTTATCTGTTGATTATATTAACAACCGCCATCAGCAGATTTTTTTTTCTTTTTCTTAGCAGACGTAGTATTATTTTTAGTGTTACTTTTATCACTGCTATCTGCTGATATATTTGAGCCACCACCAAAATAAGTACTTGCAGCTATTCTAAAATCATATTGATTTAGTGCAGATTGACTTGCACTTGCTTCAGGCTGTTTTGGCTTTAATATGGTTTCTACCCATTCATTTAAACCACCTTTCATCACATAATTATTAGGATAATTTAATCTTTTTGTTAACATCCAAGCTTGGTTTGCATATATACTTCCATTTGAGTAAAAAATATTTGTTTTTACTTTTTGATTCAAATAGCCTTCCCATTCGTAATAGCCCGATTTATCTTTATTAAGTATTTTTGATAATGGAATATTTATTGCGCCTGGCAAACTAAATTTTGCATACTCTTCTTCAGATCTAACATCAATTAGCTGATATGAAGGGTCGCCTGAAATAATAAATTTAGCAACTTCATCCGTTGAAAAAAATCTATCGTTATTTGTTATTGACAGCAGTAATTTTTCTGCAGAAAGTTGATTCCTATTTTTATTAAATGGCAGGAATAGTAGTATAATGCCCAATATTATTACTAAGGCTGAAATGAAATAGTATCTTTTTTTTATTGGTGCTGTATTCATTACTTTTTTTTTAAAATTATATATTAATGATATTAATTTAAAAATATATTTAGTATTTTAAATTTCTATTTGAATATTTTTTCTTAATGAATATTGTAAACCAAAAAATACCAAGACCAAATAAGATAAATAAAAACATGAATAATCCTGGAGATATTCCAAAAGTCTCATATATTCTAATTCCGCCTAGGTTTTGCGCATAGTATAGTTTTTCAAAAAGCAATTCAAATGTTTCAGCGTAAAAGAAAACGCCTATTCCAATTCCTATAATAAAAGCCAAAGCATCAATTTTACCAATTGATAAGGCTGAAAAGCTTGTTCCAGGGCAAAATCCACTCATTATAATTCCAAGTCCAACAAATGCGCCTCCAATAATTGCAGACCAAAGGAAAGTTGGATTAACAAATACTAAGTCATAATCAATCCAGCCAAGATAGTTGAAAAACAATAATCCAACTGAAGCAGTGAGAACTGCTGTTAAAAATACTCTCACAACAATCATATCGTATCCGTAAAAAATACCGATTAGTTTTCTTGAAGATGAAAAGCCAGCTTGTTCTAAGGCAAATCCAAAGCCTAAGCCTACAATAAAAGCTATCATAGGATTCCATTCCGGACTAATTATTCCTTGTGTTATTAAAGGTCCCATATTTTTTTTTATAAAATTTTAAATCCAAAGTTTTCTAAAGAAGTATGCAAATAAAAATGCAGTCCCAAAAATTGCTATAAATGAGATAAATCCGGCTGTAGAAAGAACAGCCATTCCGCTCATTGCAGCTCCACTTGCACAACCTCTTCCTAAAGATGCGCCAATTCCGACAAAGAAACCTCCGATTACAGCAACAATAATTCTTGTTTTTGCGCTTATTTTTGGAGAATGTTCAATTTTAAATTTCAATCTGCCGGAAATAGCTCCTGAAATTAAACCACCGAATATTACACCAAGTATTTCAAAAACTAACCATGCACTCATCGGATTTTTTCCTCCCTCAATATATTTGCTATAAAAGTGAGAATTTTGTGCATGCTCTGGAGCAATTGAATTTACTACAGTAGTAACTGTACTTTTAACTGCACCACTAGCACCTAAACCTCTTCCAGTAAAATAAAGTGCAGCCAATAAAGACAATCCCAAAATAAAACCCGCTAAATATGGGTTCATATATTTTTTAACTTCTCGAGTATTGTTCATTTTTTTATTATTAATAATTTTGTAATATCCTGATTTTCAGCAATATATTGATAAAACGTTAAATTTATATTACTGTAATAAGCTTAATATAAATATCTTGTAATTTGTCCTGCTTCTACCATTACAAAGCGGAATAAAAGTCCGCCAAAAAGAATTAGCAAAGCTGGTATAGCAACATGAACTCTATATCCATTAAGCTCTAAAACTTCAAATATAGCAGGCATAATTAAGCCTAATATTACTACAAATAAACCAAAGTAGATTGTAAATTCTCCTCCAAAAAATAATTTTGCAGCTTCAATCTGAACTTCAGGTCCTGCAAGAAATCCCATAAATAAATGAGTAATGAAGAATAATTCTATAACAATTAGTAATATATCTATTTTACTAAATAGTTTTTGTTCTTCATGATTTTTAGATAACCACATTATACTTGCAGCACCAGTAGAAAGGCCTGAAACTAAAAATAGCGGGCCTAAAATTGCATTATTCCATAATGGTCTGGCATTAAATGCTGATAATAAAATACCTGTATATACACCTAGAATTACTGACGATATTAAAAGTAACCAAGCTAATGTTTTTCGGTTATTAATCATTAATTTTTCAAAATCGCTAATCCATTTGTATTTCCAATCCCAATTAACCTTCTCATTATCATCGTGTTTAAAAACGAAGCTGAATAGTTTGCCAAAAAATCCTTTTTTAAGTTCTATTTTAGGAAAAATTTCTTTTAAATAGGTTGCAACCCAAATTATTGAAAGCGGTGTAATTAACATTAAAACCCAAGCACCCCAAGACATTGGTGAATCTAATCTTATAGTTGTATAAAGTTGCCAAAAGTATAATTTATGCTTAAGATCTAACAATAAGGCAATTAAACCTAAAACTATTGCAATAGGAGCAATAATAGGAGCAATTTTTACTGCTGTTTGATATTTTTCACTTTCGTTTCTAATAAAATATAAAGCTGCAAAAAATAATACACCAGCTGCTAATCCGCCAAGAAAAAGATATAATGGTATTTGCCAGTGCCATACATGAAGCACAGGATCTATATTGAGGTTCATTCTACCACTTACAATTAATTCTTCTTTCATTTGTTTAATTTTTTTATAGACAATTTTTCACAATAGACTAATATTTAAGCTATTAACAGTATTATCTCAAATTATGTTAAATAAAATATTTGAGGTTTTGTGCCTGCTTCAGGAGCCAAAACTTTCCATTTTCTTGTTGCTATTATTTTTGATACTTGACTGTTTTTATCGTCTAAGTCGCCAAAATACATGCAGTAAGTAGGACAAACCGACACACATGCTGGATCCTGGCCATTTGCAACTCTATGATCACAAAAAGTACATTTGTCAACCCAGCCTTCGGTATGAAAATATCTAGCATCATAAGGACATGATTCTATACATGCGCCACAGCCAATACACTCGCTATGGGTTACTTTTACTATTCCTCCTTCGATAATATGACTTGCTCCAGTAGGACAAGTTCTTACACAAGGTGTATTTTCGCAATGGTTACACCTTTCTGATCTGAATTCTAGTTCCATGGAAGGATATATTCCTTCTATAGTTTCAGTAATCCAATCTCTTGCATAACCATGTTCGATATTATTTTCTGTTTGACATGCAACAACACAATCACTACAGCCAACACACTTTTTTGTATCTATAGCCATTCCATATCTCATGCTAAAACCTCCTTTTTAACCTGATTTAAACAGGATTTTATGTATTTTAACTTATTAAATATCAGTTTATTAAACATTATCATGTGGATTTTCTGTTAAAAAAGTTACAAAGTTTGATCTCATTCCAGTACCGCCCATTATTGGATCGTAATCTACATGAGTTATAAGTTCTGAATCGCTTACGCCTCTTCCATATGCTTTGCTTAATCTTTTATCTTTTTGTCCAAATCCGTGAGCCATAAATACAGAATCCCATCTAATTCTTTCTGTAACTCTAACTTTTATAGGGAAAGAAGAGATTACTTCATCCTGATTTTTCAACCACACTTTCTGCCCGTTTTTAAGATCCCATTCTTTAGCTACTTTCGGGTTTACCCAAAGGCTGTTTTCACTCATTAAATCTGTTAAATTTGGATTATTAGAAGTTCTTGTAAAAGTATGCATTGGTGCTCTTCCATAATTTAGTCGATAAAATCCTTGTTCAGGTTGAGGATGAGATGTATAATTAGGCAAAGGATCAAAACCTTCGGCTTCAAGTGAAGTAGAATAAAGTTCAATTTTTCCTGTATTAGTATTAAATTCAAACTCCTCTCCTTCAATCAGATACATGTCGTCAAATTCTCTATCTAATTTTTTAACGCCAATTTTTTTCATTTCCTCTAAAGAGCTTCCAACTTTTTTAAGTTGCCAGTCTAAAAGCTCGGTTATATCGTTATATGGGAAATATTCTCCTAAACCTAATCTGTTTGCTAATTCTTTTGCAATCCACCAAGCAGGTTTTGAATTAAATTTTGGTTCTGCTGCAGGCATTCTTAATGCTATTGATGGAGCTTTATGTTTAGAGGTTCTTAATAAATCATATCTTTCTAAATATGTGCATTCCGGAAGAACAACATCAGCATATCCGGTTATTTCGGCAGGCATTGTATCAATAACAACCATAAGCTCAAGTGCCTCTATAGCAGCTAATGTGTTTTTTTGATTCGGTAAAGTAGAAATTAAGTTTGTTCCGTTAACAATCCAAGCTTTATAGTTGCAGCTTTTGTCATGTCCGGGAACTGTAGCATCACAAATACCAGAAGCTAATGCTAAATCAGCAAGTACAAATTTACCAGGATGAGCATCTTTCCATGTTTTTTTAGGTTTTGGGAAATTAGGTATACTCATATCAGGCAAATGTATGCCTTCAGGAAAATAAAAACCTCCTCTGCGACCCCATGAACCCAAAATTGCATTAAGAATGGCAACGGTTCTAAGTCTCTGTGTATCATCGCCATACCATGTAACATGCCTTCCTGGATGAATTATAACAGATGGAGATGCAGCAGCCATTTCTCTAGCAGTTTCTCTAATTATATGTGGTTCAATTGTTGTTATTCCGTATGCCCATTCAGGAGTGTGCTTTTGAACGTGAGCTTTTAATTGTTCAAATCCATAAGTATATTTTTCAACATATTTTTTATCATATAGCTCTTCATTAATAATAACATTAATCCAAGCAAGAATTAGTGCAATGTCTGTAGCAGGTTTTATAGGAAGCCAAAATTTTGATTTACTTGCTACAGTTGAAAATCTAGGATCAACAGTTATAATTGTTCCTTTCTTATCTACAAGTTTAGATAATTCTTGAACTTGGCCATTATGCATGTTTTCACCAATATGAGAACCAATAAGAACAAGGCATTTAGTGTTCTCTATATCAGTAGGTTCAGGCGAACCAATTCCTTGACCGTAAGTAGCAATAAAAGCAACTTCTCTTGGGCCTCTACATTGAGCATATGATGGTGCAGAAATACTATTGGACCCAAATGCTTTAACAACATTACCAAAATATTTTCCGCCAGATCCGTGGGAAAATAAAGCAACACATTCATGACCAAATTTTTCGCCTATTGTTTTTAATTTATCTGAAATTAAATCTAAAGCTTCTTCCCAACTTGCTTCTTTAAAAACTTGTTTTCCGTTTTCAGTAACACGAATTAAAGGAGTTTTTAGTCTGTCAGGATCGTTATACATCCCAACGCCACCAGTACCTCTAGGACAAAATCTTCCGTTTGAGTGAAGGTCGTCTTTGTTTCCAGTAATTTTCCAAATCGCCCCTGCTTTATTTGTATAAGTCCATCCTGCACATTGCCAAAAACATATTTCACAATAAGTAGGATATCTTTTAGATGTAGAATCATCAGTTGAATTTTGGCTATCTGAATTGCTTGTGATAAAATTCAGAACCGGTGTTCCAACTGCAATTGTTCCTGCGCCGATAGATGAAATTTTAATGAAATCTCTTCTTGTAGTTTTCATAAACTATAATTTTTGCAAGCTTTTTTTAATAAATATGATGTCTTAGAAAAATCGAAATCCTGATTTATAACACCGTCAAATTTGATAAATGTCACTTTTTTTGATAAAGTCAAATTTAGATAATCTTTTTTTGTAATAAAATAGTTAATTATATCCAGAAAATTAGTTATGAAATATTGTTTAGAATTAAATTTACAAATATCAGTATATCAGTAATATATAGTTTTATTTAGAATAATTATAAAGTTGCAAATGTTTTTAAAAACATAAATTTACATATTAAAATAAATAGATTTTTATATTAGTTTAGATAATTTTATTGAAGGAAAATGGTGTAAATGTATGATTAGAAGATACGAGTTGCTGAAATAATCAGACAGCAACTCGTATTTTATAAATATCAAAATATTTATTTAACAATTTATTTTTTATCTGGATATTGAGGCGGATTTGGAATTGATTTCTCTTTTGTTTTTAATTCATCCAAAATTACTTCAATAGACTTATTAAGTTGTTGATCAATTCCAGTATATTCTAAATAAGGGTCATTATCAACAAAAATATCAGGTTCAACGCCTTTGCCTTCCATAATCCATTCTTTGCCTTCAAGATCGTAGCGAGAGTGTTCAGGTTTTATAAGAACTCCACCATCAACTAAAGGTAGAAATCCGCCATAACCAACAACACCACCCCAAGTGCGTTTGCCAACTACTTTTCCGAGTTTTTGTTTTTTGAACCTATAAGTAACAATATCGCCATCAGAGGCAGAAAATTCATCAGCAAGCATAACTAATGGTCCATTCATTGAGCCGTCTCTGTTAAATTCGGGAGTGCCATTTCTTGAGATATTAATTTGAACTG
Organism: Bacteroidales bacterium; assembly: GCA_016937695.1. Taxonomy (GTDB): domain Bacteria; phylum Bacteroidota; class Bacteroidia; order Bacteroidales; family NBLH01; genus NBLH01. Next base: position 37,042 of record JAFGWC010000133.1, on the reverse strand, counting down.
CAATACGTCTTAGGCGCTCAATAATTAAAGGAGAAACAAAACCGCCGCCATTTCCTCTAACATCTATAATTAAAGCTTTCTTTGATAATTGAGGATAATAGTATTTTACAAATTCATTTAAACCTTCAATTCCCATATCTGGGATATGGATATATCCAACTTTACCATTGGTTGCTTTATTAACTTTTTCAATATTATCAGTAACCCACTGTAAATAATATAGTTGTGATTCATCAGAAATAGGAATTACTGTAACTTCTCTTTTATTTTGCTCAATAGGTTTTGAATTAAGGCTTAGTTTTATTTGTTTACCTGCTGTATTTATTAGAGATGAATATAAATTAGGCATTTCTTTTGTTGATTTTCCGTTGATTTCAAGAATAAAATCGCCCACATTTGCATTAACTCCAATTTCTGTTAGTGGTGATTTTAAACTTTTATCCCAGTTTTGTCCTTTTAATATTTTAGTAATTTTAAAATATCCGGAAACCTTATCTTTTTCTATTTCAGCACCAAGTAATCCCATATTTACTTGTTTGGGCATTAATCTGTCGCCTCCGCTAACATATGCATGACCAACATTTAATTCAGAAATTAATTCGCCAATAATATATGTAAGGTCATTTCTATGATTTACATATTTAACTAATGGTTCATAATTATTTTTTAATGCTAACCAATCAACTCCATGCATATTTGGATCAAAGAAAAACTCACGCATTTGACGCCAAGCCTCATTATAAATTTGTTTCCACTCTTCCTTTTTGTTAACATAAATTTGCATTCCATCTAAATTTAATTTTTCTTTTATTTCTATTTCTGAAGCTGGTAAATTAATAATAGCATAAGATCCGTTTTGAGAAACTAACATTTTTTTCTTGTCAGCAGAAATTTCATAACCATTTATTTTTCCAAGTTTTGTTGATTTTCTGCTTTCAAAATCGTAAAATGAGTATATCGGTTTATCGTCTTTGTTTCCAAATTGAGCGTAAAAAAGTTTTGATTCAACTGAAGATAAATTGAAATAGCGTGAACCGGGAAGAGGTAATTTGCCAATTCTGTTTTGAATTCCATCTGTGTCTATTTTAATATCTGTTGTTGAAACAACTGATTTTTTATCTTTTTTTTGATTTTTATCATCAGCTTTTTCTTCTTTTTTATTTATTTCAACCTCATCACTTAATGGTTCAAAAAGAGATTTTGTTTCTTTAGATAAAGTAACAAAGTATATGTTACTCATGTCATTATAAGCAATATCAAACTCAACCTGACTGAAGTCAACATTATATTCTCTGTCTGAAGTGAAAAAGAGATATTTTCCATTGTCGCTAAATATTGATTCACCTGAATTATACCAATTATCAGTAATAGGGAACGATTTTTTTTGATCTAAAGAATAAATAAATATTTGTCCAAATCTGTTTTCGCTTGATTTTGTATACGTAACCCACTTATTATCAGGCGACCAACTATATGAGCGAATTGCAAAATTTGGGTCATAATCAATTTCAACGGTATTTTTTGTATCTATATCAATATATTTTAATTTATGTTCGCTGTCAGCCCATAATATTTTTTTACTATCAGGCGACCAAAATGGCTGATATTTATATCCTTTTCCGTTTGAGCTGAGTTTTATTGGTGCTGAACTTCCATCTTGAGCTTGAATATAAATTTCTTCTTCGCCAGAGTTATCTGCAATAAAAGAAATCCATTTTCCATTTGGCGACCATTTTGAGTTCCGTTCGTGAACTGCTGAAGTTTTAGTTATGTTACGTATTTCTCCATATTTGGCAGGAACAGTAAAAATATCGCCATGAGCGCCAAATAATGCGCGATTTCCATCTGGCGAAATTTCAAAATTGCTTATATCAGAGCTAACATCTTTGTATTCGCTTCTGCCGGAAACAAAATCTTCCTGAATTGTTATTTTTACTTTTTCTGATGTTTCTGTATTTAAATCCATTTTATAGATGAAGCCGCCATTTTCATAAACGATTGCTTTATTTCCTAATGACGGGAATTTTATATCAAAATCTTTATATTCAGTTATCTTTTTTGTTTCTTTTGTTTGCAAATCATAAGAATAAAGGTTCATTCTTTTAAATTCGCCTCTGTCTGATAAGAAATAGATTTTATTTCCAAACCACATAGGAATAATATCCTGAGCCGGATTATCAGTGATGTTTATTGTTTTTTTAGTGTTAAAATCAAAAATCCACACATCATCAGCCATTCCGCCACGATATCTTTTCCATGTTCTAAATTCTCTGAAAATCCGGTTAAAGGCTAATTGCTGATTATCAGGTGAGAAAGAGCAAAATCCAGCTCTTGGAAATGGGAGTTCTTCGGGCAAGCTGCCGTCAATGTTTACTTTAAATAATGAGCCGTTAAAACTGTTGTATGATTTTTTTCGGCTTCTAAAAATAATATTTTGATTATCGTTCATCCAACCAAATACAATATTATTTGGTCCCATTCTGTCTGCAACGTCATCTCTGCCAAGTGTTGCAGTGTACGTTACTCTTTTTGGAATACCGCCTTGCGAATTCATTGTATAAACTTCTGTATTTCCATCGTATTGTGCTGTAAAAGCGACTGTTTTTCCATCAGGCGAAAAGCGTGCAAACATCTCATATCCAATATGATTGGTTAGTTTACGAGCAGTTCCGCCTGTAGATTGTACGGTGTATAAATCTCCAGCATAAGTGAAAACGATTTGATTATCGTAAATTGCCGGAAAACGTAGAAGTCTTGCTTCTTCCTGAGCCGAAACAGTTAAATTTATACCAATAACTATTACGGCTAATAAAAATAATGATTTTTTTATTGTCATAATTTTAGATTTAATTAATAAAATGTTACCGAATTTTAATTTACGAATATATTAATTTTTTATTTATTAGAAGGAGTACTTTTTAGTTGTAATATAAGTAAAAGTTTAAATGACTTTTTTGAAAAAACATTGAAATTTTGTATTTTTGTACTAATAAACGAATTTGGTCAAAAACACAGGAATGACAAAAATAGAAGAAACAAGAGATAGAATTTTAAATGTAGCGACTAATATTTTCAGTCGTTTTGGATTTCATAAAACTACTGTTGATGAAATTGCTAGAATGGCACATAAAGCTAAAGGTTCTATTTATTATCATTTTAAAAGTAAAGAAGATTTATTTGAATTAGTTGTTGAAAAAGAGTTTCAAACATTGAAAAGTGAATTGTTAAAAGCAATAGAAACTAGTAAAACTGCTAAAGAAAAACTGATGAATTACGCCAAAGTTAGAATGGTAACTGTCAGTAAATTAAGCAATTACTATGATGCTTTAAAGAATGAACATTTAAGCTATATTGATTTTATTGTTAAAATAAGACAGAAATATAATAATGAAGAAATTTTGTTAATTAATAAAATTTTAAAGAATGGAGTTGAAAATAGCGAGTTTGAATTGAATGATATTTTTTTAACATCAAATGTTATTTTATCTGCATTAAAAGGTTTTGAATTGCCTTTTTTAATTAACAATAAAACCGATGAATTAATAAAAAGGCATGAAGAATTAATAAATATAATAAACAGAGGAATTGAAAAAAGATAAATTTTTGATTTAATGAGCGAGATTAAAATTATAGAAGTTAATAGTAAAAATGAATTAAAAAGCTTTATTAAATTTCCAAATAAGCTTTATAAAAATAATGAATTTTATATTCCGGCTTTATTTAAATCTGAATTAAAAACATTAACATCAGAAAATAATCCGGCATTTGAATATTGCAGCGCAAAGTATTGGCTAGCTTATAAAAACAATGAAATAGTTGGTCGTATTGCAGGAATTATAAACAATAAATATAATGAAAAACACAATATAAAATATGCAAGATTTGGATGGATAGATTTTATTGATAATGAGGAGATTACAGATGCGTTATTAAAAACAGTTGAGAATTGGGCTGAAGAAAATAAAATGGAATATTTACATGGTCCTTTAGGTTTTATTTCATTTGATGCTTCTGGTGTTTTAGTTGAAGGATTTGATGAAATTCCGACTTCATTTGCGCATTATAATTATCAATATTACGATGAAAAAATAAAAGCTTGCGGTTTTGAGAAAGATGTTGATTGGATTGAGTTTAATATAAAAGTACCTGATAAAGTGCCTGAAAGAATTGTAAAATCATCTAAAATTATTGAAGAAAGGTATAATTTACATAATGCTGATTTAAAAAATAAAAAAGATATTTTAAAATATTCTGAAGAGCTTTTTAATTTATTAAACGACTCTTATTCAGGGGTTTATGGGTTTAGCGAACTTACAAAAAAGCAAATTAAAAATTTAAAAAATGATTTTTTAGGCTTTATAAGTACAGATTATATTTCGATTATTATAAACGAAAAAAACGAATTAGTTGCTTTTGGAATTACAATACCTTCATTATCAAAAGCTTTAAAAAAGTCAAATGGAAAATTATTTCCTTTTGGCTTTTTAAGAATATTAAAAGCTTTAAAAAATAACGATACTGTAGATTTATTATTAATCGGAGTAAAAAAAGAATATCAGAATAAAGGAGTTCATGCATTAATATTTAATAAAATAGGAAATACTTTTGTTAAAAATAGAATAAAATATATCGAGACTACCCGTGAATTGGAAGAAAATAATAAAGTAAAATTATTGTGGACAGATTATGAGCTTAGACAGCATAAAAAAAGTCGATGTTATATTAAAAAACTATAAAAAAAAGAAGAGATGAATGCTAATATTAAGTTATTCAAGAGTATAGAGTTGTTTGAAAAAACAATTCTAAAAAAGCCTGTTGATATTTTATATCATAGAATTGTAGAAAAAGATATAAATGGAAATAATGGAAAACTAAAGGATAAAGTAGTTATTATTACAGGCGCATCTTCAGGAATTGGTAGAGCTTTAGCAATTGAATTTGCAGAAAAAGGCGCAAAAGTTGTTCTTGCTGCTAGAAATTATGCAGAACTTGTTAAACTTAAAAATCAGATAAGAGAAAATGGTGGAAAATCAATTTTTTTTATTACTGATGTTACAAAAAAAGATGATTGTAAAAAGCTAATTAATAGCACTTTAGACATATTTGGGAAAATTGATATTTTAATAAACAATGCAGGAATATCGATGCGAGCAAATTTTGCAGATTTGGAATTATTTGTTATTCAGAATGTTATGGATACAAATTTTTACGGTACTGTTTTTTGTACAAAATATGCACTTCCTCATATTTTAAAACAAAAAGGGAGTATAATCGGAATTTCATCAATTTCCGGATTAACACCACTTCCAGGCAGAACAGCTTATGTTGCATCTAAATTTGCAATGGATGGATTTTTAGAAACCATCAGAATTGAAAATTTTAAAAGAGGATTGCATGTAATGCTTGTACATCCCGGATTTACTGCTTCAAATATTAGAAATGTTGCTTTAAATGAAAAAGGCGAATCGCAAAAAGAAACTCCAAGAAATGAAGCTAAAATGATGACTGCTGAAAAACTGGCTAAAATAATATCAAAAGCTACTGTTAATAGGAAAAGGAATATTATTGTTGGAATTCAGGGTAAAATTGCTGTTTGGATGCACAAAAATTTTCCTGCAGTTACCGATAAATTAATTTATTATGAAATGTCGAAAGAACCAAATTCGCCATTTTAATTTACTAGTTTATCAATTTCTTTTAATAAAGATTTTTCAATTACATCTTTATCAATTGGTTTTCTAAAATAGTTTTTTATTATTTTATTTTTTAATGCTTCTGTTATTTCATCTGAAATTTCAAAACCTGTAAATATAAAATAAATTACTTCATAGTTTTTTTTGCGTGCATGATTAATGAATTCCATTCCATTCATTTCTGGCATTTGCATATCACTGATTACAATTTTTATTTTATTGTTATTTTCTAATATTTCAAGAGCTTCCATTCCTGAAGAAGCAGTAATAATATTAAATTTTTTTTTTAAAACGGCAATAAAAACTTGTAAGTTAATAAATTCGTCATCAACGTATAATATAGTTATTTTTTCTTCCATGTTATAAAATTATTTAAGAGGGAAAATAATTATTACTTCTGTTCCTTTGTTTATTTCTGAGTTGAAATAAATTTTACTTTTATGCTCTTCAATTATTATATTTGATATTGATAATCCTAAGCCTGTACCTTTACCTACTTCTTTGGTTGTAAAAAAAGGGTCAAATATTTTAGAAAGATTCTCTTCACTTATTCCCACACCATTATCTTTTATCGATACTTTAATATTATTATTCTCTATTTCTGTTTTTATTTTTATATTTCCTTTATCTTTAATTGCTTGAACAGAATTGACTAATAAATTGATAAATACTTGATGTAATTGTCCTTGATTACCAATAATGCTTAAATTTTCTCGACAGTATTCTTTATTAACTTGTATCTTGTTTTGCATCTGATTATTTAGTATAATAAGGCAATTATCTATTATTTTATGTAAATTACATTCTTCTGTTTTTGATTTGTCTGTTCTGCTATGTGATTTAAACTAGTTACAATATTTGCTGCACGTTTTACACCAATACTAATTCCTTCAAGTAAAGGTTTTACATTTTCCATATGTTCAGGAATTTCCTCTTCAAAATAATTTTCAATACCGATTAATCCTCCTTGAATAAAATTTAAAGGGTTGTTTATTTCATGAGCAACACATGATGCTAAAATACCAATTGAAGCCATTTTTTCTGATATAACTAATTGATCCTGAGTTTCTTTTAATTTATTTAGGGTTGTTATTAATTCTTCTTTTTGAAAGGCTAAATTTTCGTTTGATACAATAAGCTTTTCATTTGCTTGCTCCAATTCTTTTGTTCTTTCAAAAACAAGTTGTTTTAAGTGATTTCGATAAAGTTCTAATTGCAATGTATTTTCTTTTCTTTCATTAATATCTCTAACAATTCCAAGAATTCTATCTTTTCCGGCAATATTTAATTTCTTTAATGAAATTTCAACCCAAAATATTTCGCCGTCTTTCTTTTTTGCCTGCCAATCAAATACTAAAGGACCAGATTCTATTGCTTTTTGAAAATAATTTTGAGCTTGAAGAAAAGTATAATTTTTTCTTTCTGAACTTAATTTTGATATGTCAATACTATCAATTTCTTCTCTTGAATAGCCATATATTTTAAGCATACTATTATTAACATCTATTATTTTACCGTCTAAATCATGAATAAAAATAGCGTCTGAAGCAGAATTGAAAATTTCTCTGTAATTTCTTTCTTTTATGGAAATTAACTCATTTGTTTCTTCAAGATTTGATATTAACTTAATATAAGTTGAGTTAAATTTATCTTGAATAATAAGAATAATTATTGTAACTATAATTATTAGTAAAATATTAATAATCCATGCGCTAATGCTTAGATTAGCCTGTGAAGGAATTGTTAAATATCCATTTAAATGTAAATATCCGATAGCAATAAAACTGATTACTGCTAAAACAAAAATTGCAAATGTTTTTTTTTTAGAAATGGCAAGTATAGAGAAAAATGGCAATAAAACTATTAATACTTTATTGGCAGAATATACGCCTAATTTTAAAGTATCAACTAAATAAACAAGAAATATTATGCTAATAATAAAATATGATTTTGATTTTAAGCTTAAGCGGTTTCTGAATAATGTTATTAATAAAAGAAAAAATAATGCAAGAAAGTCTGTTATAAATGAAATCTCAAATCCTGTTTCTTTATATCTTGAAATACTTAGTAAGTATGCAATAAAACCAATACCAATAGAAAAAAATAAAGACAAATCGATTATTTTATTCTTTAATATTTCTATTTCTTCTAATGACTTGTTTTTACGCACTTTCATAATGTGAAATTATAAAATAAAATGTATATAAACTGGTTAAAAGTTAATATATTTTTCTCATTAAAACAATTATTAGTTGACTATAGGAATAGATGTTTTTATCTAATTTTATAATTCCTATAGAAGTTGGCGCTAAATCTTGAAGAAGAGTTTAAGTTTTCAAATTGTATTTTAACTTTAAATATCTGACCTGATTATATGTTTTTGTAAATTACAAAATAGTTTGTTTTGGAATGCCTTTTTCAAAATGTTTTTCAACCCAACCTGATTTTACATTTTCTCGTTTATCAAAAAATTCGACATATGGTTTTATATCTATTAAAGGAGTTTGGTCAAAAACATCAACTTCGGTAAAATAAAGTCTATTTTTAATTATTTTTTTGATTTTTACGATAGAAAGGCCAATTCTATTTGGTCTGTAAGGACTGCGAACTGCAAAAATTCCGTGTGTTTCTTCTTCTAAATAAGGATGTGCAGTTATTTTTTCTTGAGTTTCGTTATGAAATTGATAAATTAATATTGCATGACTAAAACCATCTAAATCTTTTAATCCGGCTTCATATTTTTTATCTATTTCTGCAAAAGCTTCAATTTCTTCTTTAAATCGTCCTTGAATTGGTATTCCATCAGCATTTTTATAAGGTGAATAAATTATACCAATTGGCTTAATTATTATTTCTTGCATATCTATCTATTATTTTTTTATTCGATAAAAAACACCTCTTTCCTGCCTTATTGTTTCAATTTTATTTTCGTTTTCTAAAACGCTTAAATATTTATTTATTTCGTTAATATGAGTTCCTAATATTTTAGCGAGATCTTTAATAACACAAGGCCTTCTTGCAATTGTTTCTAAAATTGCCGATTCTGTATCTTCTCGATAAGATTTAATGTTTTTTCTTTCAGGAACAGATGCTATAATTTCTACATTTTTAAGATTCCAAAAATCAACTATATTTTTTAGTTCAGAAATGCTTGCTGAGCGTAAATTATCAACAGTTCCCGGTCTATCTAGTGTATTTATTTGTATAGAATCTGCTTTGATTTTTAAAAATGCTTTTTTTAATAAACTAAGTTCTTCTTCATTATTGTTATAATCCGGAAGTATCATTACTTCAAGCCATATTTTACCTTTAAATTCTTTTCTAAAATCAATAATACCTTGAATATAAGAATCTATATTTAATTTATGATTTGGTCTGTCTATTTTAATAAAAGTTGATTGAGATGCAGCATCTAGTGAGGGCAAAACAACATCTGCTTTTAATAGTTCTTTTCTTATATTTATATCGTTTAATAAAGTGCCGTTTGTTAATACGGCTATTGGAACATCAGGTTTTTCAATTTTTATAAAATTAATAATATCACCAATTCTTGAATTTAATGTTGGTTCACCTGCGCCGGAAAAAGTAATATAATCCGGATTTGGACTATTGTTAAAATAATGAGTTAATTCATTAATAATCTCATTATAAGGCACATACTCGTTTCTTGTTGTTGTTAAATTTGTTGTTTTTCCGCATTCGCAATAAACACAATTTAAAGAGCAAACTTTTTGAGGAACAAGGTCTACACCTAATGACATTCCAAGCCTTCGCGAAGGTACCGGGCCAAATATATATTTATACATTTTTATTTTTTTTCTCCTTCAATAAATATTTTCACTAAAGAATCATTTATATAATTTTCGGTATGATGTCCAAGATAATATTCGGCAATCATGTTTTTTTCTGTAATCATGCAATCTACCGAAGGTAAGAATGGCTTTATATCAAGAACAGGTGTTTTATCAAAAATATCTATTCCACTAACATAAAGTTTATTTTTAACAATAGAATCGAGCTTAATTAATGATAATCCGATAGGATTTGGACGCCTTGGGCTTCTTGTTGCAAAAAGGCCGAATTCGTGATTGCTTTCTGGAGGTTTTACAATATTTTCATATCCTTTTGCTTCATGAAAATGGAATAAAACCCAAATATATTCGAATTGGTTTAAACTGTTTAAGGCTTTCATATATTTTTCATCTAATATTATAATTCCTTTAGAATCAGGAACTAAAGCCCCTTGACGCGGAGCGCCTGTTTCTAAATTGTATTGCGACGAAAAATATCCGATTGGATTATAAGTGAGTTGAGTTTTGTTTTTGCAAGTTATTGTAAATAAAACTATTACAAAAATAAATACTTTGATTTTAATCATAATTATTATTAATTGTAATCTAATCTTGTTTTTTCGTCAGCCATTGTTGGTTTTGTTATTTCATCCCATTTTGCTGATTCCCAAGTTTTAAGTTTTGTATGTGCTGTCAAATATTTTTCAGGAATAGGATGTGTTCCAATTACTACTTTCATTTCGTGTTTTTTTTCAATTAGCTCTTTAAACTCGTTTATGTACGGACAAGGTGGATATCCAACAACAAATCCTGTGGCCAGATGAACTATTTCTGCGCCGTTTTTTTTCATTTCTTCTGGTGCATATTCAATGTTTCCACCGGGACAACCACCGCAGCTTGTATATCCAACTAATTCAACATCTTCATTTTTTGCATAAATATCGAAAGCTCCTTCTCTGTTATGCATTGCTTTAAAGCATTTTCCGCCGGCACAAGTTTTATATCTGTCGCAAATTATTATGCCTATTTTTGTTTTTTTTGTCATAATTTTTACTGTTTTTATAAATTTATAGATTTTATAACAATATCATCTTCTTTTACTCCAATATCTTTTGCAATTACCGAACATTTTGCTTTTAACAAGAAAAAAACAGAGCGGTTTATATCTGATAAGCCTTCGTAATTGCCTTGTCCTTTGCTTATTATCATATCTGCAGTATCAAATAAATCTAAAAAATTATTATTGCATTGATTTAAAATTGTTCCCGGAGCTTTTACGCCGGAAGATATAATTTCAGCAACATCTGCAATTCCAGAATCAATAGCATCCTGAATTGTAACATCGTTAATTACAGGAATTTCTCTAACTGCATAAATTACTTTTTTATTTAATTCTTCTATTAATAATTTATCAAATACAGATTCGCCTGCATTATCTGCTAAATATAGTATATTTTCAGATTTTTCTAATTCCGATTTAAACTTTTCGTAATCAAATATTGCAAAATCCTGAATTAATATTTTTTTTACATCATCAACTAAATTAAATTTTTTATTAATTCCAAAATCAATAATATTTCCTGCAATTGCTATTCTTATTGCTGTTAATAATTTGTCTTTCGATTTATTAATAATTTCTTTTAATTCGGGATAAAGAGCTTTTGCTTCGTTAATGCTGTTCTGCTTTATTGTCTTATACGGATCTTCAACTCCGGTAATTTCTTTTATTTTTTGATAAATCATCGCGCCTGATTCTGCAGGTGTGTTTTCCATTGGAATATGTTTTATCATATCGCCAACTTGGTCTAGTAATTGTTTTATTTTTTTATCGTCATTGGTTGCCATTCTTCCGGCTCGTATTGCTTGATTCATGTAACATGGCAAACAATCAAGATATGTTTTCATATATAAATTTAAGATAATTAGATTACAGAGAAAATTATGTTTAAATATAAAATCCAACGAAGTTGGTTATTTTTTAATTTTAGATTTTAAAATCCCAGATTTGATTGTAAATAAATTGTATTCGCCGGAACTGTTTTTAAGCTCGTCTTTTATCCAATGTAAATGTTTATTAATAGCCTGAATTGCGTCATTTGTTTCATCAGAATAAATAATAATAGGAATAAAATAACTATTTATTCTTTTAATATTTCTTCCAAATTGTCTTGATACCAGAACATTAACATTTTTTTCTTTCAAAAACTTAATTATTGCTTTTGCTTTTAATTTTGATCCGTGTTCTTGTTCTTCATTAAAATTTATAAAAGGATTTTCAGCTTCTTCATAAAGTATAATTTCGTCATTATTAACTTTATAAATCAAAAACTTTTCTGCATCACCAAAGTGTTTTTTACCGAAAATATTTTCGTTGTTTAAAGCAAAAGCAAAAATTAATTCCATAGTTTTAGTTTTATTTAAAAATCATTTTAAAATTAAATTTGGCTACAAATTTATTGCAAGTTCGTATGCATCGTGAATAGCTTCTTGGGCTTTTCCTACTTTTTTTGCATCGCCAACAAAATATATTTTTGATGTTTCAGATATTTTAAAAGGCACAAAACTTTTCATTCCAGCAGCAATAACAATTTTATTTATGTTGTCTATAATTTTCTGATTGTCACCACTTTCAATAAATACTTTATCTTTATCTATTTTAATTACTTTATGATTTAAAAGAATTTCTGTTTGATTATCTTTTAATTTTTTCATAGTCATTGCTTTTTCAATCATTTCCATTCCGCGAGCTATTTCGTCAAGCATTTCAACAACAATCACTTCATTGTTTCCATCTACTAGTTTTGATGCTACTTCTAGTCCGATTAAACCGCCGCCAATCACCAAAACTTTCTGATTTTTAGGCAGTTGCTCGTCATCTAGAAATTCTGTCCAATAATATTCGGTTAAACCTTCAATTGGTGGAATTGCAGGTATTGCGCCTGTTGCCATTATTATTCCATCGTATTTTTTATCATTTAAAACAGATTCCGTTGCTTCTTTTTTAATTATATTAACATTCAGGCTTTTTAATTCGTTTATAAAATAATCAATAATTTCTTTTAAACTTTCTTTTTTTGGTGGCAGCCAAGCTAAATTAAATTGTCCGCCAAGTTCATTTTTTTCATATAAATCAACATCATAGCCTTTTTCTTTAAGCGTTAATGAAGCTTGCATTCCGGCTAATCCGCCACCAATTACAGCATAATATTTTTTTTCTGATGATTTTTTAATTTCAGCTAATCCTGTGTTAACCAGTGGATTAACAACACAGCCTAAACCTTTTCCTTGTTTTACGCCGCCTAAGCAACCTTCGGCACAAGCCAAACAAGGTCTTATATTTCCTTTTATCTGTTTTGTGTGTTTTCCAATAAAATCCGGATCGGCAACTAATGCTCTTCCTAAAGCCAAATAATCTGCAGAATATTTAGTTTTGATTTCTTTAATGTCTTTTTCAGAATTTATTCTACCAACAAATATCACAGGTATTTTTACATTTTCTTTTATTTTTGAAGCCAACTCCCATGTTTTTCCTTTTGGGATAAACATATGTTGGAAAAACCACGGTGGAGTAGTGCAAGCAGAACCGGCTGTAACATGAATTGCATTAATACCAATATTTTCAAGCTCTTTCGAAAATTTAATCATCTCGTCAATATGAAATCCGTTTGGAATCATTTCATCGCCGCTAACTCTTGCAATAATAGGAATATCAATAGCTTTTCTTACAGCTTTTGCTAATTCAACAGGAAATTTAATTCTGTTTTCAAAGCTTCCGCCATATTCATCGGTTCTATCATTAACAGCAGGCGAAATAAATTGAGCCATTAAATATCCGTGTCCGAATTGAAGTTCTATAATGTCAAAACCGGAATTTACGCTTCTTTTAGCACTTTCGACAAAAAGATTTATAACGTCATCCATTTTTTTTCTGTTCATTTTTTCGGGAATTGCGCCGCCATTTTCGCATGCTTTATCTGTTGATGAAAGAAAATAATTTCCAGGTATTTTGGGATTTGCCATTCTTCCCGGATGATTTAAATGAGCAATGGCTTTTGCGCCGTTTTTATGAATTGTATCGGTTAATTTTTTAAGACCTTCAATTTTTTCGTTGCTATCTATTCCCATTTGTGTGGGAAGTTCTCTTAATCCGGCATCCATAAAAAATGGTTCTGGAGTTACAGCTCCAATGTGTTTGCTTCTTTGATTATAAAAATCTATGTGTTTTTGATTTACAACACCTGTTTTATCGCTATATCCTAATTTTACAGGTGCTAAAATAAATTCGTTTCTTAAATTTAACATGATTAATTAGTTTTATTTAAATTTTAAAACGCACATTATTAGTGCTTTATGTGTTTTTTTAATTTTAAAATCCTGAAATATAACCTAAAAGGCCAATAATAAATGCAACAACAACATTTACAAATTTAACTGCTAAAAATCCTCTTTTTGATTCGGCTAAAAGTGGTAACATTCCGTGTCCGTCTTGCGAAATAGAGCTGGCAAGCAATATGCTTAATGGAATAGTTCCTTCAGCGAAAAGTGTTATAAAAATTAAATGTGGACCTGATTCCGGAATAATTCCAACAATTATTGCAAAAATTAAAACGAAAAACATATTTTCTGATATCCAGCTATTTAATTCTAAATAATTCATTAAAATTCCGAAAACGAGTAATGTTGCAAAAGTCCACATGAATATTCTTGGAATATGCATTTTTACAATATGTTCCCACAAATGTTTTTTTAAAAAATGCTCCGGTACACTAATAACTATAAAAAGCGAGAAAATAATTGTTAATAAAATAGTTATTTTTATCCAAAATTCTGATTTTCCGGCTAAAAATCCAGTTGAAACAGTAATTAAAAAAAACAATAATGAAATAATTAAGGCAATTCGAGGAAAAGATGGTTTTAATAATTGTTTAAAGAAATTCTCTTTTTGAAAACATTTACATTCTTCTTCTTTGTGAAGCGGGAAATTTTTTTCGGCAAAATCATCGAGTATTTTCTTGGGTTTATAAAGTTTATCAGTAAAATAGCCTGCAAAAATTGCTATAATAAAAATTGCTATTGTAATTATAAACGCTTCTTTTGGAATCATCGCAAACATAACAAAAGCTTCGTCGCCGCTTGTTGCAATCATTGTTGCTACAATTGCGCCAAAAGAGATTAATCGGTGCGAAAAAAGAGCTACAGCAGTAAATGCGCCTAAACATCCCGGAATTGCTCCAAGTAAAGCGGCAAAAACGTATTGTTTCCATTTATTTTTAGAAATCAAATTTTGCCACATTCCACTTGTTTGTACATTAATATATTCAATAACCAGCATCATTACAAAAACAAAGCTGGTTATCATTATTGCATGCTTAAAAATTTTAAACGCTTCGATTAACATATATTAAGATAATTAGTTAGATGTTGCACCATTTAATAATTTAAAGCGCTAAAGCTTAAATATTCTATGATATTTTAAATATCTGTATTGCTTATCTTTGCAAGTAATTAGTATCCTGGCAATTAGCAATTAAGAACATTAGAAGACTATTTAATTACTAATTTCCTGTAAATTAACACAAAATAAATAAAATTAAGCATCACAGCTATTTTAAACCAGAGCAATTGAAAAAGTATTACTTGTCTTTCCAGCCTTGAGACTCAAGAGTCATAAACATTGTTTTTTCTTCATCATTCATTCCTCTTATGCTGTAATTAAATTCTAATCCCATGTTTTTAACCGGAATAGCTACAGAATTAATTAGCTGATCAGCAATGGGAATATTTGGAAATGGAAAAGCAAAAACGACATCTACTTTATTGTTTTCCAAATCAATATCTGTTAAAATGCCAAGCTCAATTAGTGAATAATCTATTGCCGGATGTCCAACTTTTCTTAATTCTGCAACTACTTCTTCTATTGTTTTCATTCATTAATCTTTTAATAATTTATTTTGTTAATACATCCCAAATTACAAGAATAAGTGCACCTTTTTTAGATTCAAAAGGGCCATGTTCATCTCCAGGATTAAATATTTGATAACATCCTGATTTATAAGTTTTTCCGCTACTCACATATTCACCTTCAAGCACTAAATGTTGTTCTGTTGTTATATGCGAGTGTGGTTTCATTTGAAAATTTTCAGGAAGTTTTAACAATATAGTTTTGCCAAACTTGTCGTCTCTTAAATCTTTTTTAAAAGTTCCTTTAGGATATCCCTCTGCTTTTTCCCAATCAGCATTTTCGTACAAATTCATTAAATTTTTCATGATTATAATATTTTAGTAAGTATAGAGTAAAAATTTATTTTATTGTTAATTTATTACTAATTATGAAAAGCGTTAAATACTAGAGGTTAAAATTCTTTTAACTCATTGTTTTTTAAAGCATTATAAGCATCTTTTACAGTCATCTCACCTGCGCCTGTATAAATTTTTATTCCTGCTTTTTCTAAAACTGTAGCCGCATTTCCGCCTGGTCCATTTCCGGTAATTAAAACTTGTGCTTGTAATTCAAAAAGTTTTTGAGCAGTTTTTGGTCCTGCGCCATGTGCATCATTTTCAACATCTCTATTATCAAAATGTATAAAACTGTCATTTTCTTCATCATATAAAAGGAAAAATTCTGTTCTGCCAAATCTGGCATCCATTAACGATTCCCATTCTGTTCCTTTTGTTGTAAAAGCTATTTTCATTTGGTTTTTATTTATTAAATGTATGTTAAGATATTAATTTTTATTAAATATTTTTAATTAAATTCCAGCTATTTTCTAAAATTTGTTTAATCTCACTGTTTTCAAATTCTACAATTGTTTTTCCTTCTATCATTGCTTTTGTAAAGTTTTCGTTATAAGGTAAATTTGCAAGGTGAATAATATTTTCATCTTGCAAAAATTTCTCTATTGAATCTGTTACATCAGTATTTAAATCGTATTTATTTATTATGCAACCTGCTTTTATATTAAATTTTTTAACTAGTTTGTAAACTCTTTCTAAATCGTGTTTGCCAGAAACTGTTGGTTCTGTTACAAGTACAACAAAATTTGCTCCCGAAAGCGAAGAAACAACAGGACAACCTATTCCAGGCGAACCATCAATTAAAATAAAATCTTTTTCGGTTTCTTTTGCTAGTCTTTTTGCTTCGTTTTTTACTTTAGCAACGAGTTTTCCTGAATTTTCGGCTCCAATTCCTAATTTTGCATGAACTAATGTGTTTCCTAATCTTGTTTCTGAGATATGCCATTTTCCAACATTATCTTCTTCCATTTTTATGGCATTTGTAGGGCAAACTCGCGCACAATATCCACAACCTTCGCAGCTTATTTCGTCGATAGTGTATTTATTGTCAATTATCGGAATTGCATTAAACCTGCAAACTTCTTTGCATTTGTTGCAGCTAATACATGCATTCTGGTCAATTATTGCAATTTCTCCACTATAAAAATCTTCAGAAAAAGCGTAATCTGGCTTTAAAAGAATATGCATATCCGCAGCGTCTACATCACAATCGGCAACAACAACGTTTTTGGCAGCAAGCACTGCAAATGAAGCAGTTACTGATGTTTTTCCTGTTCCGCCTTTTCCTGAAATTACAACTATTTCTTTCATTTTTCACCTCCCGTTTTTAAATTGCTGATGAAAATTTCAATTTTCTCAAGTTCGTCCTTCATTTCAGGAACCTTATCATAAATTATATTCCCAATTGAGTATAATTCTGCTATTTTTCTACTATTAGGAATTTTTGCTAGAATTGGTATTTTTTCATTATTACAATATGTTATAACATCATCATTACCAACACCATACCTATTAATTACAACTCCAAAATTCTTTTTCAACTCTTTTACAGTGTCAACAGCTAGTTTTAAATCGTTAAGGCCGAAAGGTGTTGGTTCTGTTACCAAAATAATGAAATCGGCACCTTTAGTTGCTTCAATTACAGGACACGATGTTCCTGGCGGAGAATCAAAGATTTTAATTGTTTCTTCTTTGAAATTTTTATCTACGTAATCAATAGTTTGGGCAATTAAAGGAACTGCTTGTTCTTGTCCAATATCTAATCTGCTTTCTATTAAGCTTAAGTTGCCATTTTTGAAATGAATTAGTTCGCCCATTTTTTGTTTAATCATAGGCAATGCTGCTGTAGGACAAAGTTCTGAACAAGCATAGCAGCTATGACATAATTCCGGAAAAACTAAAATCATTGTTCCTAGTTGGATAATTGCATTATAATTGCAAACATCATGGCAAATACCGCAAAGTGTGCATTTATCTTCAATCCAGCTTGGAATCATTTTATATTTATCTTCCTTATGAAAAACTTCAGCTTCGATAAAAAGCTTAGAATTTGGTTCCTCAACATCTAAATCTGCAAGCACAACATCATGTTTTTCAGATAAATAAAAAGATAAATTAGTGGAAAGAGTTGTTTTTCCTGTTCCGCCCTTTCCACTGGCAATGGCTATTTTCATAAATTGAAATTATTACTACTGTAGTTTAAAAAACTATGATACTTAATAATCTTTGTTTTACATTAATAGACAGGCAATTAGAAATTTGAAATTAGTAATTAAAAAAGGACATCAAATATTTATAATTACTAATTAGCAATATACTAATTATTTGACAAAAATATGTATTACAGATATTAAAAATATCAATGTTATTTAGAATTATAGATATTATTACTTATTCAACAATTCTTCACGAATCATTGTGTGTCCACAACTTGGGCATTTTATAGTTGTGCATTTAACTCCTTGCTGGTGAGCAATTTTTTCACCGCATTTTGCACAAACACAGTTTCCGCCAACACCAAATGAACCGCCTTTATTTTTACCTTTTCCACCACCTTTTCCAAGGCCTCTTCCATTTCCTAAATTATCCATTTTTTTTATTTTATTATGATATTTAATAAAAACATTATTGTGTTGTTAAATCACTAATAAACAACACTTTAACAATATACTGCTTTAGTAATTTAACATTATAATTTATTGTTATTAGTTTATTGCTAACTAAAAACTAATTTTGGACTAAGACTTAATTAAATTTATGAAGATAATTACTAATCTTCATTTTTCTTAAATAATTTTTTTTCAATCGAAGCAATTTGTTCTTTTAAAGTTGCAATTTCTTTTTCCAGAAACTCTGTTTTATTGATATCAGAAATTCTGTTTTCTGAAAAGCTTCTGTAGCCGTGTCTAAATCCTTGTCCTCGTCTAAAGCCAAATCCTAGGTTAAAATTTTGATTATCATTATTTCCCGAACAATTACCTAATTTTCGGCCTGTCATTGGACCACTTCCTCTTGGTCCTGTTTTGTCTCCTCGTGGCATAATAACCTCCTTTTTTTTATATGTTTGTAGATAAATATTGTACAAATATAATGAACATATGTTCATAAAGCAAGTTTTTCATTAATTATTTTCTGATATTTATTTATTTTTTTTAAAGATAAAAGATAGTATTTTTGCTTTTAAATTATAAAAATTTAAGTATGCCTAATTTAAAGATATCTGTTGAGCATAATTTGAATAAGGATGAAGCTAAAGAAAGGATTATGAATTTATTAGCAAATCTTAAAAATGAATTCAAAGATAAAGTAAGTAATGTTAATGAAATTTGGAATGAATATAATTCCGAGTTTTCTTTTCGTATTATGGGTTTACCTGTAAAAGGTAATTTAACTGTAGAGACTGAGACGATTGTTTTAGACGGAAAGCTACCAATAGCGGCTTTGCCTTTTAAGAGAAATATTGAATCTTTAATCAGAAATGAGGCAGAAAAGCTTTTAAAATAAAAAAGTCCGATAATTTATCGGACTTTCATTGAAATTCTATAGATTAAATTTCTTTTTTATAATATCAATATAGTCTAATCTTTCCCAGCCAAAAAATTCAACTTCTTTTTTAACTTGATTTCCATTAGATCCAATATATACTTCTTTTGTATAAGGTTCTCTTCCCATATGCCCGTATGATGCTGTAGGTAAGAATATTGGATTTGTTAATCCAAATCTTTCAACAATTTTAGCTGGTCTCATATCAAATATCTCATTTACTATTTTAGCTATTTCAGAATCATGTTTGTTTACTTTTGAAGTTCCGTAAGTATTAACATAAAGTCCAACCGGATTTGCAACTCCAATAGCATAAGCAACCTGAACTAAAACTTCATCAGCAACTCCAGCTGCAACTAAGTTTTTAGCAATATGCCTGCTTGCATAAGCTGCGGAACGGTCAACTTTTGAAGAATCTTTTCCCGAAAAAGCTCCGCCACCATGTGCGCCTTTTCCTCCGTATGTATCAACAATTATTTTTCTTCCTGTTAATCCTGTATCGCCATGAGGTCCGCCAATTACGAATTTACCTGTAGGATTAACCAATAACTTTAAATCTTCGTTAAAAAGACTTTTTAATTTGTTGGTTAATTTATTTTTAACATTTGGGATTAAAATATTTTTAACATCGTTAAAAATTTGTTGAAGCATTATTTCATCTGTTTCTTTTTGAGCTTTTACAGAATCATCTTTTGGTTTAATGAAATCATCATGTTGAGTTGAAATTACAATAGTGTCAATTCTTATTGGCAAATTGTCATCCGAATATTCAACTGTAACTTGAGATTTTGAGTCTGGTCGTAGATAAAGCATTTCTTTTCCTGCTTTTCTTATTGCGGCAAGTTCTACTAAAAGCTTGTGTGATAAATCTAATGCAATTGGCATATAGTTTTCTGTTTGATTAGTTGCATAACCAAACATCATTCCTTGATCTCCAGCACCTTGATTATCTTTATCTTCTCTTTCAACTCCCTGATTTATATCTGCAGATTGTTCGTGAATTGAAGATATTACTGCGCAAGAATTTCCATCGAATTGATAGCTGGATTTTGTATATCCTATTTGATTAATTACATCTCTGGCTATTTTTTGAACTTCAACATAGGCATTAGTTTTCACTTCGCCGCTTAGCATTGCTAAGCCGGTTGTTACTAATGTTTCACAAGCTACTTTTGAGTTTGGATCTTGTTTTAAAAATTCATCTAACAAAGCATCTGATATTTGATCTGCTACTTTATCTGGATGTCCTTCAGAAACTGATTCTGATGTGAATAAATATGACATTTTATTTGTAATTTTAATTAATAACTATATGTTATGTGCAGATTTTGATTGGCAGGAAATGCTTGTTTTAGCATTTTTTTCTGTGGTTGCAATCAATCAAATCTTTCCACGTTTATTGGCCACAAAAATAATTATAAAATAGATGCAAACAAAGTATTTTAATAATTATAGGTCAAAGAAAATATATATTTGGTGTAAATTTAATTGTTACCTGTTAATATTTTAAAAACATCTTCAAGGCTTTTTTCTTGCTTTTGTAAAGACAAAACTGTTAAATTGTTTTTTACGGCAAAATTAAAAAGACTTGCTCTTATATCTATGTTATTTTTACTTTCAATAAGCCACGTATTTTCTTTATGGTTTATTAGGTTTTCAACACCTTCTATTTTTTCTAGGAGCGCTTTTTCAATACGTTTATCAAATTCAATTATTACAACTGTTTTATTATCAATAATTTTATCTTGTATTTTTTTTGAGGAGTCATCTGCAACTATTTTTCCTTTATCTATAATTATTACTTTATTGCAAATTGCTTCAACTTCTTGCATTATATGTGTTGAAAGCATAATGGTTTTTTCTTTTCCTATTTCTATTATTAAATTTCTGATATCAACAATTTGATTTGGGTCTAAACCAGTTGTTGGCTCATCTAAAATTAAAATATCAGGATTATGAATTAATGCTTGGGCTAAACCCGTTCTTTGTCTGTAACCTTTTGATAATGAGGATATTTTCTTGTTTTGTTCAATTCCTAAACCTGTTAAATCAATTATGTTTTTAACTTTTTGTTTTATTTCTTTTTTATTTAGATGTATTGATGCTACAAATTGCAAATATTCTTTAACATACATATCAAGATATAATGGATTATTTTCAGGTAAATATCCAATTATTTTTTTCACTTCAAGTGGATTTTCGTTTACATTTATATCATTTACAAATACATTTCCACTATTAGCAGGTAAAAACCCTGTAATAATTTTCATCATTGTGGATTTGCCTGCACCATTAGGACCTAAAAAACCTGTTATCTCTCCAGTTTTTATTTCGAAAGAAACATTGTCTAAAGCTTTTTGTTTTCCGTATAATTTTGTAATATTATTAACTTTTATAGACATCTTTTTTAATTTAGTTGTGACAAAATTAATTAAAATATTAAGGCTGTCAAAAAGTGCAAGTTAAAACTGGTTTATTATATTTTTTTTAATATTCTTGATTTATTTTGCTATTTAATTTATTAAAATAAATTTTTGTTAAATAATCTGATTTTTTAGCTTAATCAAACAAATAAATAAGTGAAAAATTTTAAATTTAAATATTGCAATAATCTGTATAGTTATAGTAGATTTATTACAAATGAAGTTTTTGTTGGCGAAATTCCTTTGGGTAAAAATAATCCAATTCGCTTGCAATCAATGACAAATACAGACACTTTAGATACAAATGGAAGTGTAGAACAGTGCATTAAAATTTTTGATGCTGGCGCAGATTATGTTCGCTTAACTGTACAAACAAATAAGCATGCCGAAAATCTAAAAAATATAAAAGATGAACTCATAAAAAAAGGATATGATAAACCATTAATTGCCGATGTTCATTTTAATGCAAATATTGCTGAAACTTCAGCTAAAATTGTTGAAAAAGTAAGAATAAATCCAGGAAATTATTCTGATAAGAAAACCTCTGAAAATGAGACATATAATGAACAACAATTTGAATCAGAAATAGTTAAGATTGAAGAAAAATTTTCTAAACTGATTGAAATCTGTAAAAAAAATAAAACTGTTTTAAGAATAGGTTCAAATCATGGTTCTTTATCAAATAGAATAATCAGTAAATATGGCGATACGCCTGAAGGAATGGTTGAATCTGTTTTTGAATTTTTAAGAATAGCAAAAAAAAATAATTTTGATGACATTGTAATATCCTTAAAATCAAGCAATACAAGAGTTATGGTTTTTGCTTATAGATTATTAAAGAATAGAATGCTTCTTGAGAAAATGAATTTTCCTATTCATCTGGGTGTTACTGAAGCAGGAGATTCTGATGATGGCAGAATTAAATCGGCTGTAGGAATTGGAACTTTATTAATTGATGGAATTGGAGATACAATAAGAGTTTCTTTAACCGAAGAACCTGAAGCCGAAATACCTGTTGCAAAGCAAATTGTGGAATATATTGCTACCAAAAAAGAAGAACAAGTAAGTGAATTTGATTTTAAATTGACAAATAATCCTTTTGAATATTCTAAACGAAATTCAATTATTGTTGACAATATTGGAGGAAATAATTTTCCTGTTGTTATTGCAGATTTATCTGATAAAGAAATAATTAATGATAAAGACATTATCGAACTTTCTTTTGAATTAAAACCAATTGAAAATCAGTGGATTAGAAAAGACAACTCGCCAGATTATATATATATTGGAAATTCGGATATAAATTTATCTTACAATAAAGGTTTAAAAATTATTAAAAATTATTTAAACCATAATTTAAAAAGCGAATTTGTTTTGTTTGATTCTATTGATATTTATATGGAATCTAAAATCAAAGGAGAAAAAATTAATTTTATTGAAATTGATAATTCTGGTAATTATTGTGAAAAAATAGTTAATTTTAAAAAAGAAAAAAACATAGTATTTATTTTAAAAAACGATAATATTAATTTTGTTGCAAAGCAAAGAAAGTTCATCCAATTTATTGATAATAAACAAATTAATGCTCCTGTAATATCAAAAAAAGTATATTTTGATAATTTTAATGAAACATTAATAAAAAGTTCAATTGATTTTGGACCATTATTAATTGATGGATTGATTGATGGAGCAATAATCAGTAATAATAAAATTTTAAATGGAAAACTTGTTGATATTGTTTTTGGAATTTTTCAAGCAAGTAGATCAAGAGTTTTTAAAACAGAATATATTTCGTGTCCTTCTTGTGGACGCACATTGTTTGATATCCAGGAAGTTACAACAAAAATAAAAAAACTTACAAATCATTTAAAAGGGTTGAAAATAGGAATAATGGGTTGTATTGTTAATGGACCTGGCGAAATGTCTGATGCGGATTATGGTTATGTTGGCACAGGAATTGACAAAGTTTCTTTATACAAAGGACAACAAATTGTAAAAAAGTCGATTCCGTCAAAAAATGCTGTTGATGAATTAATTAAATTAATTAAAGAAAATGGTGATTGGATTGAATCCTAGAGTAATTTTACTTTATATGATAATTTCAATAAGCATATTTATCAAAATTTGTTTTTAATATTTTAATAGAAATTTAAATTTGTTGTTTTCAGATATTTATGCAGAAAAATTGTTTAATTTTTGTAAATTAAAAATTACGTTTTAAATTTACGTGATATTTATTTTACAAGTAACTTGTTAAAATGAAACAGTCAATAGCTAATTTATTAATTAACGTACAAAAAGTCAATAGTTTTTAATTATAAATTAGATGAGTGTAATAATTTAAACAGATGAAAAAAGTACTCAATATAATATTTTTATTCTTTTTAATAGCAATTAATAGTTTTGCACAAAAAGAACAACTAATTGAAGGTGTATATCAGGGTGAAAATTTATTTGTAATGAACCCATTTGCCTCAACAGGAGTTGGTTTTTGTGTTTATGAAGTTACTGTTAATAATGAAATAACTACAGATGAAATAAACTCCAGTGCATTCGAAATTGATTTAAGCCTATTTCAACTTAAAATTGGCGACCATGTATCAATTATAATAAAACATAAAGATAATTGTACTCCTAAAGTTTTAAATCTTGATGTCTTAAAATCGAAAAGTACTTATAAAGTAGTTGAAATAGATGTTGATAGGAAAAATAATAAATTAAGATGGACTACCACAAACGAAAATGGCTCGTTAGAATTTACAATTGAGCAGTTTAAATGGAAAAAATGGGTGAAAATAGCTTCTGTTGAAGGCAAAGGAAGTAGTGGACTTAACAAATATTCTGCTGATATTGAACCTCATTCTGGCTTGAATAAATTCAGAGTAAAGCAAATTGATTTTTCTAAAAAGCCAAGATATTCGCCAGAAGCTACATATCGGTCTTTAGATCCTGAAGTAACTTTTTCTCCTGATAAGCCAAAAAATGAGATAATTTTTTCTGCTAAAACTGATTACGAAATTTATAACTACTACGGAAAGCTTATTACAAAAGGTTCTGGCGACAAAGTAGATGTATCGAAATTAAAGAAAGGCGAATATTTTATTAATTACGATAATGCAATGGGTACTTTTACTAAAAAGTAGATTACTATAATTTTCCATTTCGCTTTTGTTATGCTAAAAATAACAGTTTTAAACGATAATGCTCCAAAAAATAAATTTGCTTCAGAGCATGGATTATCTTATATTGTAGAAGCAGATAAAAAAATATTATTCGATTTTGGCCCTTCAAATATTTTTATCAAAAATGCCAAACTGCTAAATATTAATTTTGATGATATTGACACTTTAGTTTTAAGTCATGGACATTGGGATCATGGAAATGGTTTAAAGTATTTGAAAAACAAAAAGTTAATAACTCACCCAGATTCTTTTCAGAAAAAACATAGGAAAAAAGACAATTCGTATTTAGGATTACCTTTTTCAAAAAAAATAGCCGAAAAAAAATTTGAATTAATATTAAGTAAAGGCCCATTTCAAATTTCTAAAGAAATTACTTTTCTTGGAGAAATACCACGTTTGAATAATTTTGAAGCAAAATCAACAGATTTTATACTTGATAATGGCGAGGATGATTTTGTTATGGACGATTCTGCAATTTCTGTTTTAACAGAAAAAGGATTGGTAGTAGTTGCAGGATGCTCACATTCAGGAATATGCAATATTATTGAATATGCTAAAAAACTTTCAGGAATTGAAAATGTTTATGGTGTAATTGGTGGATTTCATTTAAAACATAATGATAATCAAACAAAAAAAACTATACTGTATTTTAAACAAAACAATATTCAAAAAATATTTCCCTCTCATTGTACTGCTTTACCTGCTTTATCTCAATTTTATAATGCCTTTAAAATTGAACAAATTCATTCAGGAGATATTGTCCATTTTTAGTTTTTATAATAAAAAAACGTCATTGCAAAGTGCTTATTACCAATGCAATGACGCAGAATAATTATAAAAACTTAACTTTAAAAAACAACTCTATAGTTTAGTTTCAATATTGCTGATATCAAGAATAAAACCTTCCATACCAACAACTTCCTCATTTTTATAAACAGGATTTGCCGAAACTATATGTTTTGCTACAGAGCCATCTTTTCGTTTTCTTGTTGCAATCATATTTGAAATAGATTTGCCTTTCATTATTTTTGCAATCATATCGTCGAGGATATGTAAATCTTCTTTTGTTCTACTTAAAGAATAATGATTTCCTAGAACTTCTTCTCTTTCATAACCATAAAGGTTTAACCATGCATCATTAACATCTTCATAGTAGCCTTTACAATTAACTCTATAATATCCAGCTTGACTATTTTTAACAGCATAATGTAAGTGCTCAGAATTAACATCTAAATCGGTAATATCAATAATAAAACCTTCCATTCCTGTAATATCGCCACCTGCATAAGTAGGATTAGCCGATAAAATATGTTTTCCCAAAGAACCATCTTTGCAAATTCTAGTTGCAGGAACTGCTTTAATTATTTTTCCTTCAAAAACCTGTTTAACTACTTCGTCAAGTTCTTTAACATCATCTTCTTTTCTCGTAATTGAATAATGTTTGCCTATTATTTGTTCTTTATCAGTGCATTTATACATTTTCAGCCAAGCTTCGTTAACATCAAGAAAATTACCATTTTCATCTAATCTGTAATATCCTGCAATACTATATTTCACAGCATTTTTTAGGTGCTCCGCATGTTCTTCTTGTTCGTCAACATCAACAACTTCCCATCCTGTTAGCATAGCTTTTATGCTTGTTAATGGTGTTTCGCCGGTTGTTGTTAAATATACATGTAAAATAACAAAAGCAATTAAAGAAAAAGCACCTAATGTATGTATTAAGGCAAAAACACTTAAGCCTCCAATATGAATTGGGTTCTCAGGATACATATAAAACATATAAATAAAACCTGTTATAACCTGTACAGGAATAACTAAAAGTTTTAATCCTAAATAAGTAAATCTTTGTAAAGGATTAAATTTGTTATAAACAGTTTTGTGAGTTGGGTGAGGTGCTCCTTTAAATATTCCAAAAATATAATAATTTATCTGAGCCATCATATATTTTGTGGTAGGCATATATTGTTTCCACTCACCTGTAACAAAATGCCAAAAAATTGCAAATACTATTAACACTAAAAATGCCCAAGCTGCAATATTGTGCCATTTAACAGCATTTTCAAAGCCGAAAAACTCATAAGAGCTATGGATTTCAAAACCTGTTAATACAAGAAAGAATATTAATAAAACCTGAGACCAGTGCCAAAATCTTTCAAATCTTCTATATATATATGTACTTTTCTTCATTTTTTTTGTTTTTATTATTTGTGTATCAATACATTAATTGTTTATGATGTGTATTATTTTTTACTAAAATATCTTAACAATCCGTGTATTACTACGGCTACAAATGAAAGGATAATTAATAAAAAGCCTATTGTATCAAGAATTTGACTATAATCTCTACCAGGCATATAAAATCCGGCTAAATTAGCAAGTCTTCCGTCTCTCGAATGACAATCGACACATGACAAAGCGTCTTCTCGTGCTGATACCATATGACTTAAAGGCCAATACATTTCTGTATTAATAAAGCTGTATTTGCCACTATAAGGTAAATTAACGACTTTCATTCCGGTAATTGAAGCTTTGTTCCAATCAAAGTTTTTCCAATATGAAGTGCTGTCTTTGCCAAATAAATGAGGAACGATTAAAATTTTATTAATTGGATCAAAAATTTGTTTTGCTCTATGAACTTTAACAGGTATTATTTTAGCATTTGCATCTGCATAATTACCCAATAAAGTATTTATTTGAACTGGCAATGTTGTGTCTTCAACTTTATCGCCAACTAAATAATGTTTAGCATTTCCATTAAACCAATAATATTCAGGTTTAACATTTTTTTCCCATTTAAAATCGCCTTTCATTCCATGGTATGCCATAGTACCATTGCTATCTTTTTCTACTGTAATACTTCCATCTTCATTATGTCTTCCTGCTGTAGACCAATCCCAATTCATTTTTGTAGGAGCGTCTTTTGCGTAAGTTGGAATATGGCAAGTTTGACAAGCAACTCGATCTGTGTGCTGATTAAGAATTTTATTTTCGTGTGGTGTTTCTGTATGACATTGTTCGCAAGTAGTTCTGTTTTGATTATAAGAAGATACTGAATATAATTGACCTTGGATATCATGTTTATCTGATGCATGACAAGCAGTACAGGTCATGTTTTCACCATCTATGCCCATGTGGATATCAATATCTCTGGTGGTTTTTGTTAAAACTTTTTCAATATCACCATGTTTAACATTGTTTCCGCCACCACCAAAATAATGGCATGAACCACAATTTTCTCTTTTAGGTAAACCTACATTTTGAGCAATGCTATTAAAATTAGGTGGTAAAAACTTTTTTCCGTCAAACATTGTTTCTTCTGTTACCGGATTTCCGGCTGCTGTTGGAAATTTTTTATACGATCCTGTTTGATCATGACAAATAATACAGTCAATATTTTTTTCTGCAGTAAAGTCAAAATCTTTATTTTTCCAACCATAACCAATATGGCAACTTGTACATCTTGGCTCATTTGATTCGATT
Organism: Bacteroidales bacterium; assembly: GCA_016937695.1. Lineage (GTDB taxonomy): Bacteria > Bacteroidota > Bacteroidia > Bacteroidales > NBLH01 > NBLH01. Next base: position 8,633 of record JAFGWC010000133.1, on the reverse strand, counting down.
CCAATACAGAAGTTATTTATAATGTTTTTCTTACCTAGTTCAATTGTGTCGCCTTTTTCATTAACATAAGGCCTAGCCCACTTCCAGTGTGATGTGTGCATTATATCATTTCCTGTTTTATTATGACAAGTTAAACATGCTTCGGTTACTTGTTGAGGTGTTTCAAATTTTTGCTGTAAAATTTCAAATTTTGAATGATCTACTGGAGATGAGAGTGAATCTGCTTTGTAATTTATTATTTTTACAGTAACAGCTTCTTCTTTTTCACTTGAATTATTTACTATAATTATAGCAATAAACCAAGGCAGTAAAACCACCATAAATAAGAGCAGAGCTCTTAAAAATTTATTTTTAGTTAATTCTTTTAAATCCATGCTTTATTTTTTAATAAAATATAATTATATAACTTTGAATACATATGGAGATGTGTTGTAATTTATATGTAAAGAAATAAATATATATTTTTTTGACAGCTGCTGCATAGCATTATGTTAAGTGATATATAGCACAATATGTAGTATTGTTGATAATTTCGTACTATAAACTGCTGAAAAACAGCAATATTATCATTATTAATAAACCAATTATAATTTTTTTAATAAAAATATAATCAAATGAATTAAAATTCGTTTTTAAAATCATGTAATTAGATATTCTATAAATGCTTTAAATTTTGTAAATTAATTAGAATGATTTTTAAAAATTTAGTTATGGGTTAAATATTCTGTGATAATAATATTTTATTTTCAAACACGCATATTGAATAATACATGGATGTTATATTATGGCAAAAAAACAATTAAAAAGCAGACACATGAAATTTATCTTTTTTTTATCTTTCACTTTATTATTTTATAGTAGCTCAGCACAAAGTATAAAAGAATATACTTTTTCAGATGAAATTTTAAATAGTAATGTTTATTCAATTTTAGGAGACACTTTAAAATTTTATGATGTTCTTGAAAGTTTGAAAGGGAAAGTTGTTTATGTTGATTTTTGGGCTAGTTGGTGTGGACCTTGCATTAAGGAAATGCCGGAATCAAAAAAAGTGCAAAAATTATTTGCTAATACAGATGTTGAATTTTTATATTTATCAACAGATATTGATAGTTTTAGTTGGAAATCAGGTTTAAAAATAATAAATATTAATGGTCATCACTATAGGTTAGAACAAACTACAAAGGATTTTTTCAAAAAACGGTTTAAAATTAAAGGCATTCCATATTATTTGATTTTAGATAAGAACTCAAACATTTTTGATTCTAAAGCGAAATGCCCACGAGAAGACAATTTGATTAAAGATTTACAAAATGCTTTAAACTAATATCAGAAATTTTAATTAATTAAATACAAATAAAAAGTAATTAGTATTTTACAAATTTTATTAATTTTGCTATTAAACAAAAACAAAAAGTTATGAAGAAAATTGTTATTACGTTCACATTTATGATATTCTTTGCAATTTCAGGAATATCTCAAATAATTAAGCCAGGAATCGGATTTAATTACACTAGTTTCAACAACGACCCGTTATCATATGAAAAAACAGGTCGTTTAGGCTTTCAACTTGGTGGTAGTGTTGCTTTTGGCGAAACAATTTATTTTGAACCCGGAATTTATTGGGTTAGAAATAATTATGAATTAAAAGATGTTGATTTAAATGTTGATTTTAAAAACGACATTAGTTCGATACGAATACCTTTATTTGTAGGTATAAACGTTGTTGGAGATGCAGCTGAAGAAAGGAATTTCCATATTTTTGCAGGACCTGCAATTTCATTTGTTACAGATGTAAATACAGGCGATACAGGCTTAACAACTGATGATTTTAACAAATTTTTATGGGGTGCTAATTTAGGCGCCGGACTTTCTTTATGGAAAATGTATGTTGATGTTGGATATGAATGGGGTTTAAATGATCTTTTTAAAGATGATCCAAATAATACTAAAACTAAAGGACTTTGGGTAAATGTTGGATTTAGACTTACATTTCTATAAATAAAACGGTTTTTAAACTTTTTTTGTTGAAATCGATAATTTAAAAAATGGAAAACTTGTATATTACAAAGCAAGGTTTCCATTTTTTTAATCACACAACGAAAGAAATGTAAATAATTGTAGACATACCTATAAATCCTAAAATAAATCCCAAATATATTTGAGATGGCTTATGAGATTGCAAGTAAAGCCTTGAATATCCAACAATACCGGCAATTATACTTATAATAATAATTACGCCTATGATGTTTGCATAATATGCAATTGAATAAATTATTATACTGCCTAATAAACCTCCAATACCAATTGTATGAGCACTAATTTTCCACTTTAATGAAATTAATAATAACAATACGATTAATATTGCTGATGCTAAAATAAAATTAAATATAAATTGAGGAACATGAAAAGGCAATTGTTTTAATAAATACAAAGTGAAGAAATAAGAAATACTTGTAACAATTAGCGGAATTATTCTGTCTTTTCTTTCTTCAAGCATAAAATTTGAAATTAATTTTAGATTTAAAAGAAATGGCATTATGCTTACTGGAATAATAAATGTAGTTAGAATTACTAAAACATATAATATTTTTTGGGTTTGAAAAGGGATAAATGAATAAAAAGTGCCTGAATTAAAAATTATAAATAAAGTGTAAGTTGGGATTAATAATGGATGAAATAAAACCGATATCGTTTGAGAAATAATTTTTTGAAATTTTTCCATATATATTATTTTTTATTGCAAATACTAATTAACTCCGATTGATTTATTTTTGATTTTTCAAAAAAAACCTTCCAGTTTAAGCAAAAATTACTTTGATAATTTGTTAAAATGCTATTTGGTATTATAAATTCCTGTTCAATATTTTGGTCTTTATTTAAACAAATTAAATTTATTTGTGTTTTATTATTTTCTGCAAATTTCACAAAAACTAAATCGGTAGAAATTAACTCTTTATTAGATAACTCTCTATATATCTTCATGTTAATTGCATTACATTTATCTTTATAAATATTAAGCATTTTGTTTTTTGAAAGTGAAATTCGATTATTTGCCCATTTGTTAAAACCCGGAAAAACAGATGCTGTTTCAAAAAAAGTTATTCCGGCAAAATATTCATTTGAAGGAGTATACACTGTATCTGATTCCAAATTCTTGAAAGTATTTTCAATTGCTGAACTGCCTTTGCTCATTAAAACTACTGGAATAGTAATGTACAACAACAAAATTACAATTAGAGGAAAAATCCATGTTTTTCGCTTTTTATTATGTTTTTCAAATCTTAATTTGCTCATTTTTAAAATATTATTTTACCGTATTTTATAATCTGTAAATTTCTATAATGCTTTATAATGGCCGATAAATTGTTGTTTTCATATCCATAAATGCTTATTGATACATTTCCAATGCCTGAATTTAATATTTTTATTTTTTTTGCTGCTTTTTTTGATAAATCGATTATTCTATTTTTAGAATAAGGTCCTCTATCATTAATTTTCACAATTACAGTTTCATTTGTTTTTAAATTTTTTACTTTAACTAATGTTCCAAATTCTAAATTTTTATGTGCTGCTGTTAATTTATTCATATTAAAAACTTCTCCGCTAGCAGTTGGTTTTCCGTTAAATTCTTTTCCGTACCAGCTTGCAATTCCTTTTTCAATATGTAATTCTTTTTGTTTTTTTGTATTTGAAATATTACATCCAATATTTATAAATACAATATAAAAAATTAAAAGAACTATGAATATTTTACTCACATTAGCTTTTTTTATAAGTCATCATCAACCAATTATTGTTTATTCTTTTACTGATAAAAGTTAATTCGTTTTGCTTTAATATTTTATTTAAATCATCATAATCTTCTGTGTAAAAGCCACTTAAAAGCAATAAACCTCCTGTTTCAAGGCTTTTTGAATACTGATTTATATCCGCCAAAAGAATATTTTTATTTATGTTTGCAAAAATTATTTCAAATTTTTCACCTTTAAGATTGTTTTTATCTCCATGAAAAACTTCAATATTACTGATATTATTTAGCTTTAAATTTTCAATTGTATTTTTATACGACCATTCGTCGTTATCTATTGCCCAAATTTTTTCTGAACCAAGCATTGAGCTTAAAATAGCTAAAATGCCGGTTCCACACCCCATATCTAAAATTCTTTTATTTTTCACATCTAAATTAAGAATTTCTTCAATCATTAAACTTGTGGTTTCATGATGTCCGGTTCCAAAAGCCATTTTTGGGTCAATTATTATTTCATATTTCGATTTTGGATAATCTGTATGAAACGAACTTCTTATAACACATTTATTTGCAATATGTAATGCTTTAAAGTAATTCTTTTCCCACGTTTCATTCCAATTCTGATTTTCTATTTTTTCTATTTTATATGATATTTTAAAATTTTCATCTTGTAAAATTTGTAAAGTCTTTAAAAAAGTTTCATCAAAATTAGCTTCTTGAATGAATGCTTGTAATTCGATATCAGTTTCAACAAAACTTTCAAAACCAATTTCACCTAATTCTGCAGTTAAAATCTCTCTAATATCTTGATTAAAAGGATTTATCGTAAAAGTTAATTCTAGATAATTCATAATTTGGAAATTATTTTTTAAGGCTTTTTAGTAACAGTTTTTAAAATAATTTTAAAACTGTTTAAAATCTGAGCCTAAAGTTTATGAAAGAATTTATAATTTTGGACAATATTAAGAAAAAATAATACACAAACATAGTTTGTGTATTATTTTGGATTAAAAATAAATAAATGAAACTAATATTAAAGAAATTATCAATACTTACAATTACATTTATACTTTTAAATAGTATTTTAAAAGCACAAACTTCTGAAAGTAATGTCGACCAAAAAGGCTTTGTTATTAGAATTGGCGATAATGCTGAAGATTTTTATATAAATTATGCAGATGGAAGAAAATCAGAAAAACTTTCTGATTTAAAAGGTAAAGTTGTAATGCTTCAATTTACTGCAAGTTGGTGCGGAGTTTGTCGAAAAGAAATGCCACATATTGAAAATGATATTTGGAAGAAATATAAAGATAAAGGATTGATAATCATAGGAATAGATTTGAAGGAAACAATAGATAAAGCTCAAAACTTTTCAAAAATCATGAAAATTACATATCCTTTGGCTTTAGACGAAGAAGGTGAAATTTTTTCGCTTTATGCACATCCAAATGCCGGCGTTACAAGAAATGTTTTAATAGATAAAAACGGGAAAATTGTTTTTTTAACCAGATTATTTGAAGAAAATGAATTTAAGGAAATGATTAAAAAAATAGAAATTCTTTTAAATAATTGAAAAATTATTAAAGTCTTATTTTCAGCTATTTACAATAATATCAGCAAAATAAAATTATGGAAAACAAACCAAATATATTTGAAATAATTAAAGAAAGAATTTTAGTTCTTGATGGCGCAATGGGAACAATGATTCAAAAGCATAATCTTTCTGAAAAAGATTTTAGAGGCGAAAGATTTAAAGATTATAGTTTTGATTTAAAAGGAAATAATGATTTACTTTCAATTACACAAGCATCTGTAATTCAATCAATTCACGAACAATATTTAGAAGCCGGCGCCGATATTATTGAAACAAATACTTTTAATGCAACAACAATTTCTTTGGCCGATTATCATATGGAAAATCTTGCTTATGAAATTAATTTTGAATCGGCTAAAATTGCAAAAAATGCAGCCGATAAATTCACAAAATTAAATCCGCAAAAACCAAGATATGTTGCCGGAGCAATCGGGCCAACAAATAAAACAGCTTCTATGTCGCCCGATGTTAACGATCCGGGTTTCAGAGCAGTTAGTTTTGACGATCTGCAAATTGCTTATTCAGAGCAAGTTGACGGACTGTTAGATGGAGGAGTTGATATTTTGCTTATCGAAACAATTTTCGATACTTTAAATGCAAAAGCTGCTCTTTTTGCTATTGAAAATGTTCTTGAACAAAGAAATATCGAAATTCCGGTTATGATTTCCGGAACAATTACAGATAAAAGCGGACGAACTTTATCCGGACAAACGCTTGAGGCTTTTCTTAATTCAATTTCTCGTGTTAAATTATTGTCTGTTGGATTTAATTGTGCTTTTGGGGCTGAAGGTTTATATCCTTATGTTAAAGAGCTTTCTGAAAAAGCACCTTTTAATATTAGTGCATATCCAAATGCGGGTTTACCTAATGAGCTTGGTCAATATGACGAAACTCCTCATAAAATGGGTTTGCAAGTAACAGAATTTCTTGATAATAAGCTTGTTAATATAATTGGCGGTTGTTGTGGAACTACTCCCGAACATATCAGAGAAATTGCTAAACTTGCAGAAAAATCTGAAAAACATAAAATTGCGGATATTAAACCAGAAACTAAACTAAGTGGTTTAGAGCCACTTACAGTAAATAAACAAAGCAATTTTATTAATATTGGCGAAAGAACTAATGTTGCTGGTTCAAGAAAATTTGCAAATCTGATTAAAGAAAAAAAATATGAAGAGGCTTTAAGTATTGCTAAAGAGCAAGTTGAAGCCGGAGCTCAAATAATCGATGTTAATCTTGACGATGCAATGATTGATGCCGAAACAGAAATGCCTAAATTTTTACACTTATTAATGTCGGAGCCGGATATTGCAAGAGTTCCGGTAATGATTGACTCTTCGAAATGGAATGTGATTGAAGCAGGATTAAAATGTTTACAAGGCAAAGCAATTGTTAATTCAATTAGCTTAAAAGAAGGTGAAGAAGCTTTTATTAATCATGCAAAAAAAGTAAAAAAATATGGAGCTGCAGTTGTTGTTATGGCTTTTGATGAGAAAGGTCAGGCTTCAAGTTACGAAAGAAAAATTGAAATATGCAAAAGAGCCTATGATATTTTAAATCAGCAAGTTAACTTTCCTGTTCAAGATATTATTTTTGATCCTAACATTCTTACAATAGCTACAGGAATTGAAGAACATAACAATTATGCTGTTGATTTTATTAATGCCACAAAGTGGATAAAAAATAATTTACCATACGCTAAAGTTAGCGGTGGAATCAGTAATTTATCTTTTTCGTTTAGAGGAAACGATACTGTAAGAGAAGCAATGCATTCGGCTTTTTTATATCATGCAATTAAAGCCGGACTTGATATGGGAATTGTAAATGCCGGAATGCTACAAATTTATGATGAAATTCCTGAAAACTTGCTTAAACTAGTTGAAGATGTGATACTTAACAAAAACAATGATTCTACCGACAGATTGATTGAATTTGCTTCTACAATTTCAGAAAAGAAAGAAAATATTATAAAAAAAGATGATTGGCGAGAACAAAAAGTTGAAGAACGATTGAAACACGCTTTGATTAAAGGAATTACAGATAATATTTTTGAAGATATTGAAGAAGCAAGAAAAAACTACTCATTCGCATTAAATGTTATTGAAGGCCCATTAATGGACGGAATGAATGTAGTAGGAGAGCTTTTTGGCTCAGGAAAAATGTTTTTACCACAAGTGGTTAAAAGTGCCAGAGTTATGAAAAAAGCTGTTTCAGTACTTTTGCCATATATCGAAGCAGAAAAATCAGCAGGTTTAGTTTCAAATTCTTCTTCAGGTAAAGTTCTTTTGGCTACAGTTAAAGGTGATGTACACGATATTGGTAAAAATATTGTTGGTGTTGTTATGGCCTGTAATAATTTTGAAGTTATTGATTTAGGAGTTATGGTTTCAACTGAAAAAATACTGCAAGTTGCTAAAGATGAGAATGTTGACATAATCGGATTAAGCGGTTTAATTACTCCATCACTGGAAGAAATGGTTAATGTGGCGCAAGAAATGCAAAGGCGCGGATTAAATATTCCTTTAATAATTGGAGGTGCTACAACTTCGAAACTACATACTGCAGTTAAAATTGAGCCAAATTATTCAGGTGCAACTGTTTATGTTACAGATGCTTCGCAAAGCGTTGGCATTACAAGTAATTTATTGTCAAAAACTGCTCAGGAAGTTTTTGTTAAAAATACAAAAGAAGAATATGAAGCTATTCGTGAAAAATATAAAAATAAAGATAAAAGACAATATGTAAGTTTATCAGAAGCAAGGAAAAATAAAATTAATATAAATTGGTCTAAATCAAACATTTACAGGCCAAGCTTTATCGGTTTAAAAATTTTAAAAGATTTTGATTTATCAGAAATAAGAAAATATATCGATTGGACATTCTTTTTTCATACTTGGGAAATAAAAGGTAAATATCCGGCTATTTTTGAACATCCTGAAAAAGGCGAGGAGGCAAAAAAATTATTTGATGATGCTAACTTGCTTTTAAACAGGATTATATCAGAAAAAATGCTTTCGGCAGAAGCACTTATTGGAATTTTTCCCGCAAATTCTGTTGGCGATTCTATTGAAATTTATAAAGATGAATATACAAAAGAACAAATTGCTAATCTTCACCAATTAAGGCAGCAAACTACTAAGGATGAGGATAATAAATACAATTATTTTCTTTCTTTATCAGATTTTATTGCACCAAAAGAAACAGGTTTTACCGATTATATTGCGGCATTTGCATTAACAGCAGGAATTGGAATAGAAAAATGGGTTAAAAAGTTTGAAAACGATAATGACG